>CAJQOK010000422.1 GCA_905479905.1 uncultured Aliterella sp. | reverse complement strand
GAAAAAAGCTTTAGAAAAAGGACTACGCCCGATTGTAGTAGTCAATAAAATCGACCGACCTCAAGCTGATCCTCACGGTTCTGTTGATAAAGTATTAGATTTATTTTTGGAACTAGGCGCAGATGATGACCAGTGCGAGTTTCCTTACCTGTTTGCGTCAGGACTAGCTGGCTACGCCAAAGATGATTTAGAGCAAGAATCTACAGATATGCAGCCGCTATTTAATGCGGTTTTGCGCCATGTACCGCCACCAATCGGCGATGTAAACAAGCCTTTGCAGTTGCAAGTGACAACTCTAGATTATTCTGACTATCTAGGGCGGATTGTCATCGGCAAAATTCATAATGGCACAATTCGCGCCGGACAGCAAGCAGCATTAATTGTTGAATCTGGGGCAATTGTCAAAGGTAAAATCAGTAAATTGATGGGCTTTGATGGATTAAAGCGGATCGATCTAGAAGAAGCCAGCGCCGGAAACATTGTGGCGGTAGCAGGTTTTGCAGAAGCAAATATTGGTGAAACCATTACTTGTCCCAACGAACCCCTTGCTTTACCATTGATTAAAGTAGACGAGCCAACGTTGCAGATGACTTTCTCTGTAAACGATTCGCCCTTTGCTGGACAAGAAGGTAAATTAGTTACGTCAAGACAAGTACGCGATCGCTTATTTAGAGAATTAGAAACAAACGTTGCTCTGCGCGTAGAAGAAACCGATTCGGCGGACAAGTTTGCAGTTTGCGGTAGAGGCGAATTACACTTAGGGATTTTGATTGAAACTATGCGCCGCGAAGGTTATGAGTTTCAAGTATCTCAGCCACAGGTTATTTACCGCGAAGTCAACGGACAACCTTGCGAACCTTACGAATGCTTGGTATTAGACGTACCAGAAGAAGGCGTTGGTAGCTGCATCGAACGTCTGGGACAGCGTAAAGGCGAAATGCAAGATATGCAAGTAGGCGGTAACGGACGTACGCAACTAGAATTTGTAATTCCTGCTCGTGGTTTGGTTGGTTTTAGAGGCGAATTTATGCGCCTAACTCGTGGTGATGGGATCATGAACCATAGCTTTTTAGATTATCGTCCCCTATCTGGCGACATTGAAGCTAGACGCAATGGCGTGTTGATTTCCTTTGAAGAAGGAGTTTCTACGTTCTATTCCATGAAAAATGCTGAAGATCGAGGCATATTTTTCATTCACCCCACAACGAAAGTCTACAAAGGTATGATTGTCGGCGAACACAATCGTCCTCAAGACTTAGAAATAAATATTTGCAAAACTAAACAGCTAACAAACCATCGCGCGGCGGGTGGCGATGAACTGGTACAGTTGCAAACACCTTTGGATATGAGTCTAGAGAGAGCTTTAGAGTACATTGGCCCAGAGGAATTAGTGGAAGTAACTCCTAAGTCTATTCGTTTGCGGAAAGTAAGTAAAAAGCTAGTTAGAAAATAAATCTTAATTTAGCTGATAATCTAAAAAGGTGGGTAATGCCCACCTTTTTTATAAGCATCTATCAATTATGAATATTGCCAACCGTTTTAGCAATTGGTTAGAAACTCACGCTGTTAAACCGGATTATAGTGGCTGGGTATTGGCAGGCGTAGCGATATGTTTTTTTGGTGCAGCAATTAATACTATGGCAGGGTGGCTGTATGTAATTAGTGGCTTGAGTTTTGCTATTTTGGGCATAGCTATGATATTACCAAAACGCGCCCTGAACGGGATTTCTATTCGTCGTCAACATATTCAACCTGTAAGCGCCGGGGAGGACTTGACGATCGCCTTAGAAATAAGTAACCAAACACTTCAATCGAAAACTTTATTGCAAGTTCAAGATATTTTACCTTTTGTGCTGGGAAAACCCGTAAAAACAGCTATAGAGGCGATCGCACCTGAAACTTCTTACCATTGGGTTTACCAGCTACGCGCGTCGCGCCGAGGCGTGTATCAATGGCAAACAGTTAGGCTGCGGACGGCTGCACCTTTGGGTCTATTTTGGTGTCGGCGCGATCGCAATTCGACCGCCAAGGCGATCGTTTATCCCCACGTATTTACCCTAACTAACTGCCCCTTAATTGATGAAATTGGGCTGGAAGCCAAGCAAATAGCAAATAGTCAAAAGCGCTGCCAGTCATCAACTTCTGGCATTACCCGCAGTTTGCGCCCTTACCGTACGGGCGATCCTACCCGTCTAATTCACTGGCGTACCAGCGCCCGTTACGGCGAACTACGAGTGCGAGAATTAGAAGTAATTACAAGCGGACAAGAAATAGTTATTTGTTTAGATAGTGCGGGTTCTTGGCAAAGCGATAATTTTGAACAAGCAGTGACGGCGGCGGCTTCTTTGTATTTTTATGCAGTGTTAAAACAGTTGAATATAAAATTGTGGACTGCAAGTACCGGATTAATTCAAGGCGATCGCCCGGTTTTAGAAGCTTTAGCCGCAACAAACGCCACTATCGAAACTATTAATAGTAATTTGCCGCCTCATCCCTTAATTTGGCTAAGTGAAAATCCCCAATCCCTCGATATTCTTCCTCTTGGTAGTCGTTGGGTATTATGGCAAAATAGTTCTGGGCCTAGCAACTTACAAAATCGACAATTACCAGGGTTAACAATTCAAGCCGATCAATCGCTGCAACTACAGCTACAAAAACCTTTAATTTGACTAACTCCGTCTGTTAATAAATGTTGGGAGGATGTCACTTAGTTACGATTAATAGAGATTTTCGCGATTAATCGCCATACTTCAAACATCCTCTAAGCTAAAATGCTTAAATAGCAATTCCTCACTAACAAGCGCCTTTACTATGGATTCCACAGAAAACTCGAAACTATCTACTGACAAAAACTTAGAAGCCATGTGGCAGTTTTCCCAAACTTACGCTAAACGCACGGGAACTTATTTTTGTGCTGAACCTTCAGTAACGGCGGTAGTTATCGAAGGACTTGCCAAACACAAAGACGATTTGGGCGCGCCTTTATGTCCTTGTCGCCATTATGAAGACAAAGAAGCCGAAGTTCATGCTACTTTTTGGAATTGCCCTTGCGTACCGATGAGAGAGCGCAAAGAATGCCATTGTATGCTGTTTCTCACCTCCGATAATGACTTTGCTGGCGAAAAGCAAGACATATCTTTAGAGGAAATCAAAACTGTTAGAGAAACTATGGTCTAAGAAAACTAGCCAATTTTGGCACGTCTACCCAACGGCGTGTTTGGTGGGATTGATGGGCAATATCCATCAATAACTGGCTGTATACTCCTTCTTTTAAGGAAGGCGCGAGTGAAATACCGCGCTCAATTCCTTGCACCCAATTGTCTACGACTCTGATAAAAGGGGCGATGCGTCCATCGGTGTAAGTTTGCTCAAAAGCTAAACGCTGGGGAATTTCTAGTTCTGTTAGAGGTTCTCCAACTTCGCTTGCCCACAAATGAAAACCATGGACGTAATCTTTTTGATTATTGCTGCC
>CAJQOK010000421.1 GCA_905479905.1 uncultured Aliterella sp. | reverse complement strand
CCTCAGTCTATTTTGACAGAAAAAAGCACCCCTGCTAGTTTTGGTAAAAACTACTATAATTATTAGTACCGATTAAGCTATGTAAAACCTGTGTTTGCAACTACACTTGCTCAAAAAAATCCTTATAACGAATTACCAGTAGATTTATTTGCAGCAATTTCTGAACTTAAACAAAAGCTAAATGCTGTAATTTTGGTGCATTATTATCAAGAACCAGATATTCAAGATGTAGCTGATTATATCGGCGACTCTCTAGGGCTTTCTAGACAAGCCGCCAGCACAAATGCAGATGTGATTGTCTTTGCTGGCGTTCATTTTATGGCAGAAACAGCAAAAATTCTCAACCCAAATAAATTAGTATTATTACCAGATTTAGCCGCCGGGTGTTCGTTAGCTGATAGTTGTCCACCTCAAGAATTTGCCGCCTTTAAAGCTGCACACCCAGAACATTTAGTCATTTCTTATATCAACTGCACTGCCGAAATTAAGGCGATGAGCGATATTATCTGTACAAGTTCTAATGCCGTGCAGATTGTTCGCCAAATTCCCGAAACTCAGCCAATTATTTTTGCACCCGATCGCAATTTGGGGCGTTACGTTATGGAACAAACTGGGCGAGACTTGCTACTGTGGCAAGGTAGCTGCATTGTTCACGAAACTTTTTCTGAGAGAAAACTTGTTGAATTAAAAATTGCTCATCCTGAAGCCGAAATAATTGCCCATCCCGAATGCGAATCGGTGGTACTGCGCCACGCCGATTATATTGGTTCGACTACAGCATTACTCAACTACTGTACAAAATCCTCAGCAAATGCCTTTATAGTCGCCACCGAGCCGGGAATTATTCATCAAATGCAAAAAGACGCTCCCGGCAAGCATTTCATTCCTGCACCCCCGATAAATAACTGTGCTTGCAATGAGTGTCCGTATATGCGGCTAAATACTTTAGAAAAGCTTTATTTAGCGATGAAAAACCGCGCCCCAGAAATAACAATGTCGGAGGAAATTAGATTAGCGGCGCTTAAACCCATGCAACGAATGCTAGAAATGAGCAAGTAAAATAATGTTATTTGCCTTAATTTGTATATAATTGTAGATTGCGTCCTTATTGCAGTCTGTATATGCCTAAACTAAAAACCCGCAAAGCAGCATCAAAGCGCTTTCGCGCTACTGGTACTGGTAAAATTGTCCGCCGCAAAGCTGGCAAAAACCACTTGCTACAACACAAATCATCAGACAAAAAGCGTCGATTCTCCCAAATGGCAGTAGTAGACGAGCGCGACGCGCCAAACGTCCGCTTGATGTTGCCCTATTTGTAAATTATTAAGGATAAATAAACTATGACACGGGTAAAACGCGGTAATGTAGCCCGCAAACGCCGCAAGAAAATTCTTAAACTAGCTAAAGGATTTCGCGGTTCTCACTCTACGCTGTTTAGAACGGCAAATCAACAAGTAATGAAAGCCTTGCGGAGTGCTTACCGCGATCGCAAAAAACGCAAGCGCGATTTCCGCCGTTTGTGGATTGTTCGCATCAACGCCGCCGCAAGACAGCACGGAGTTAGCTACAGCCAACTAATGGGCAATTTGAAAAAAGCTAATGTTGGCATCAATCGTAAAATGCTGGCACAAATGGCAGTATTAGATCCTACAGGTTTTAGCAAAGTTGCCGAAATGGCAAGCCAAGTTAAATAATGCAGCTAAAAGGCAAGAGGATATTTATATTCCTAATTGCTTTTTGCTGCGGTTTTTTGAGTTTTTGCGGTGCAAGTAGCGCCGCCGAACTTAAAGAAATTCAACGCCGGGGCTATCTAACGGTGGCTGTAAAAGACAATTTGCGTCCTTTAGGCTTTCGAGATAGTCAAGGAAATTTGCAAGGCTTAGAGATTGATTTAGCTAGGCGTTTGGCGCAAGACTTATTAGGCAAGCCGGACGCTGTAAAGTTGCAACCCGTCGAAAATAGTTTGCGCCTAGCGGCAGTATTAGAAGATAAAGTAGATATAGCGATCGCAGATTTCACCGCTACAGAGTCTCGCGCCCGATTGGTTAGCTTTAGTTTGCCTTATTATTTTGACGGTACGGCTTTAATTACCAAAGATGCCACTATTCAAAAATTAGGCGATGTTGTGAGAAGCAAAATCGCGGTTATAAATGGTTCTAGCACCATTGCCAGCGTGCGTTACTTGCTACCACAGGCGCAGTTGGTAGGAGTTGATAGTTATCAAGCTGGGAAATTACTTTTAGAAACTAAGGGTGCAATAGCTTTTGCAGGAGATGCCAGCGTCTTGACGGGCTGGAAGCAGCAAAACGAGCAATATAGACTTTTGCCTAGTTTAATTGGTGCTGAACCCCTCGCAGTAGTCATGCCAAAAGGATTGCAGTACGATGAAGTGCGTAGACAAATTAATTATGCGGTTTCTCGTTATGTATCCGATGGTTGGCTAGAAGCAAGAGTTAGTTATTGGGGTTTGCCTAATTCCACTTCTAGATTAAGAGGTGGCAAGATGGAATAAGACGTAAGCTAAAGCTGTATTTTTTAAAATGGATAATTTACCAGTTGCATATCTTTCAATTTTACTAATCGTGCTATTTGGCAGTGGTGTATTTGTTTTTCGCCAGGTGTTGAAAACCCGCAAAACTGAAAATGCTTTAGGCAGACTGCAAAAAAAACTCAGTAAAGATAAAGGAACTGTTCAAGAGTATTACGAGTTGGGCAGTATATATCTAGAGAAGAAATTGTACTCCCAGGCGATCGCATTATTTCAAAAAGCCATCAAAGCCGCCGAACAAGAAACCGAGGAAAATATCGCCCCTATTTATAACGGTTTAGGCTATGCTGCTTTCTCTCAAGAACAGTATGACTTAGCAATTCGTCATTACAAAGACGCATTAAAGCAAAACCCTGATTATGTTTTTGCTCTCAATAATTTAGGTCATGCTTACGAAAAGAAAAATTTAATTACTCCAGCCTTGGAAACTTACGAGCAAGTATTAAAGTCTGAGCCAAAGAATACTACCGCCAAGCGCCGCGCAGAAGCTATCCGCAAACGGTTAGTTGTTTCTTAATTGCCATAAAAATAGCGTTGCTGAATTTTGTGTAAAATCCTTTTGTAGAGACGTTGCATTGCAACGTCTCTTTACAGTTTATTTCTCTAAAAAGCCTTGAATTTGTTTAATAGCTGCGGGTGCAATATTAAAAATTGCCCAACTCGCGGCGGCAATTAGTGGTAGTAAAACTATAGCTATGCGATAATCGATGTCCATCTTATTGTCATCCTCTCTTATTTAGAGATTAAAGTTTTTTAGAGTAGTTCTCATTTTTTATTTTTAGCTGAAACAGGCAAATAAGCTAGACCTTTTGCCTATAAATGTTTTTAATTAATCCTTCGTCACCTCAAATCCCATATCTGTACCTTTGCCAGCGTGAACTAAAGCTAACTTTTTGTAACGCTTGGCGTGTTCTATAAGTTCGGCGGCGGCGGCGGGAGAATTTTCTCTAATTCGCTTTCCCGGTACGCCGACAACTAACGAAAAAGGCGGTACATCTTTATTTACAACCGATCCCGCACCAATAATACTACCTGTACCTACCCGCACCCCATCCAAAATTATCGCCCCAATCCCAATTAAACTACCGCGTTCAATGTAAGCGCTGTGAATGACCGCCCGATGTCCAACAGTGACGAAATCCTCTAAAATGGTTGGTTTGCCAGGATCTCCATGCAAAATTGCCCCATCTTGAATATTAGTACATTCGCCGATTTCAATTCTCTCTACATCGCCGCGAATTACCGCACCATACCAAATACTCACGCCTAAAGCTACTTTGACGCGACCAATAACTACAGCATTAGCAGCTACAAAAACAGCTTGAGAGAGGTCAGGAGTATTGAAGTAAGACATAATAGACAACAGAAGCAATAGATTTCCAGGAAAATAGTTGTAAATGCTCAAACTGATGCAGCGCTTTAAGCACGATATCATAGTGCTAACCTCTTAGTAGGTAAAGGGGTGCAGAAGCAGCAACGACACAAAACCACTGGTGCTAGTGAAGACATAAATATGCCGATAAGCACTTCATGATCAACTCAAGCTTGCAATATCCAATTTTTGGCCCAGAGATTCAGTGTCCCCATTGTCGCCAAACTGTCCCGGCGCTGACACTTACAGACACTTATCTATGCACTCGTCATGGCGCTTTTGAAGCTGACCCTAAAACGGGAGAATTAGTACATCTCCAATCTGGTCGTCATTGGAAACAATGGGGCGATGAATGGTATAGGCAACATACCCATGCTGACGGGATCAGATTTGAAATTCACGAAGCTTTGGATCGACTTTATACTCAAGGCTTCCGCGCTACAAAAGTCATTATTGCTGGGCGTTATCAAGAACTAATTAGCGGCTATTTAGAGCGCAGCACTCCCTGGCGCGGACAATCGGAATCTCCCAAGCTTTACGGCTTACCTGTAGATTTTAGTCCTAATTCTCAAGAAGAGCCACGCTGGGAAGTAATCAATTTTGACCTTGAAAAAGAGCCTGGTGTCCCGGTACGTTATCCTTATTTTCGCTTGTTTGAATAATGCACCATGTTTCAATTCGTACCGGGAATATTCATAAAGCGATCGCCTTTTACGAACTTTTGGGCTTTAATGTATGCGATCGCTTTACTACAGGCTACACCTTAGCTTGTTGGATGGAAGGCTTACAGGGACGTATTGAACTAATCCAGATCCCCCAACCTGACCCCGCCCCTGATGCTTTTAATGATGAGCATTATGTTGGTTATTATCATTTGTCTTTCGACTTAACTGAGGCTGTCCCAGATTTAACTGATTGGTTGGCAGATTTAGAACAACGTTTTGCCCAAGCGAGTCAAGCACAAATAGAGCAATATCAGCCGTTAAAGATATTATTGCAGCCAGAGCAGCAGCAAATAGGCAATTTTGTCTACGAAGTTGCCTTTATTGCCGACACAGACAACTTACCTTTAGAATTTATCCGTAAATTGAATTGAATTATGCCCCCCCATAGGATTGCATTTTAATTTAAATGCAGCTTTGATTAATAATAGTTCGCTATTTGGTTTAGAGAGTAAATTTGTTAACTATAGTTATAGGTAGTTTATTGTCTTCAACCTTTTTGCATTGGACAATTGCGCCGCATTTAGCCTTACACATCCCCGACGGGTTCTTAAACTTACCTATAATCGCTGTTACATCAATCGTTTCAATTGGGCTAATCGCTTTAGCACTGAATCGAGTACAAGCACAATATCAGGAAAAAGCCGTACCTTTGATGGGAGTCTGTGCGGCGTTTGTATTTGCGGCACAAATGATTAATTTCCCAATTCCTGGCGGTACTTCTGGTCACTTACTCGGTGGAACTTTGGCAGGTGCTTTGTTAGGCCCTTGGGCGGGTTCATTGGTGATGACGGTAGTATTTATTGTTCAAAGTCTCATGTTTCAAGATGGCGGCTTAACAGTTTTGGGAGCCAACATTTTTAATATGGGCTTAATTGGTACTTTTGGCGGCTATTATCTCTACAAGGCAATTAGACTAGCGATCGGGCGCGATAAGTTGCAAGGGGTAGTAGTAGGAGCGGCGGTTGCTTCCTGGATGAGTGTTGTAGTGGCGGCTATAATCACAGCTATCCAATTAGCCGTCTCTGGCACTGTACCATTAGCAGTAGCTCTAACGGCAATGACTTCTTGGCACGTAGTTATCGGCATTGGCGAAGCGTTGATTACAGTAGTTGCACTTTCGTCTATTTGGCGGACTCGACCAGATTTATTTTACGATCCTCCGCGTAGAACAAGAGCTTCTACCTCTCGTCCAGTTTCTCGATATTAATGGGTTTTAAAAAAAGAAATATTATGAGTAGTAATGATTCGCGATCGCGCAATGTTGCCTTTACTGTTGCAGGTTTAGGTGTTGCCTTAGTAATTGCAATCTTTCTTTCTCCTTTAGCTAGTCAAAACCCTGATGGCTTAGACAGAGTTGCCCAAGACCTCAAATTTGAAGATAAAGCAGCCGAAAATACCCCAGCAAGTAAAACGCCTTTTGCTCAAGTATTTGATGAATATGCCCTTAAAGGCGTACCGGAAAGTATTGCAACTCCGTTAGCTGGTTTAGTTGGCACATTGGCAGTATTTGGTCTAGCTTGGGGAATTGGCAAACTTACTGTACGCGGTGGATCTGATCGTGAGAACGAGCAATTGCCTTACTCTGACGACTCGGACACCTAAAGATAATAAATGTTACTGCACGTTGGCGCTTTCAAGCTGGATATCGATAGTAAACAAAATACACCTTGGCACGCGATCGCTCCTCGTACCCGCTTGTTATGCGCTTTACTGTTTGTATTTGCCGTTGTTTTGACACCTAACGGACATTGGAAAACTTGGGCAGTTTATGGAATAGGTTTACTGAGTTTGATATTAATTGCTCGTTTGACAATTACCGAGCTATTAAAGCGATTAGCCGTAGAATTTGCCTTTATAGGCGTGGTGTTAGTTGGTACGCTATTTCGGGAAGGGGGACAAGTAATTTGGTCTTGGGGAATATTGAAAATTACCACTGTAGGATTAACTATTTTGGCAAGCGTTAGCATTAAAGCGATGCTGTCATTAACAATGTTAAATCTATTGACACTGACAACCTCTGTTCCCGCTTTACTTCATGGCATGAAAGAACTACGCATTCCCCCTTTATTAGTAGCAACTTTAGCCTCTATGTATCGCTATATTGGCGTGTTGATTGCAGAGTTTGAGGCAATGAGACGGGCTGCATTGTCGCGCAACTTGATGAACAATAATCGCTCTATTCGCTTAGTAGTAGGTAATACCATTGGCGCGTTATTTATTCGCACCTACGAGCGCGGAAACCGCATACATCAAGCAATGCTGTCACGAGGTTATCAAGGTATACCCCCAATGGAGAAAATAGCCCCAGGGGGAAAACAAGACATTGTAGCTTTGACTTTAACTTTATTATTGGCGCTGCTGGGGCAGGTCATTTACTTGCGAACATAATTTTATCGGTTGTTTCAATGCACCATAATCCGATCGCCATTCAAAATCTCAGCTATGTCTACCCTGATGGGACTCAAGCACTACAAGGAATTAATATATCGATTGCTGCTAACGAACGGGTAGCGTTAATTGGCGCTAATGGTTCGGGAAAATCTACCTTGCAATTACACCTTAACGGTATTATCTTGCCCCAATCAGGAGAAGTAATTATTGGTGAGTGGGCGGTAAAACAAGAAAATTTGCGCTCTATTCGTAATTTTGTGGGCTTAGTATTTCAAAACCCCGATAATCAGCTATTTATGCCTACAGTTTGGGAAGATGTGGCTTTTGGCCCAATGAATTTAGGCTTGCGAGGTGCAGAGTTAAAGGAGCGCGTAATTGCTGCCATGAACGCTGTAGACATCGATCTTGAATGGTACGGACAAAGAAGTACAGAAAACTTGTCAGGTGGGGAAAAAAAGCGAATTGCGATCGCCGGGGTATTAGCAATGCAGCCGCAAATCTTGGTATTTGACGAACCTTCGGCGCAATTAGATCCGCGATCGCGTCGCCAATTAATTGAATTATTACAAACATTGCCTTTAACTCAGTTGATTGCTACCCATGACTTAGATTTAGCCTTAGAAATATGCGATCGCACTTTGGTACTCAGTCAAGGAAAAGTAGTATTTGATGGAGAAACTGAGAAAGTAATGAGCGATCCTGATTTTCTCCACCAACACGCTTTAGAATCTCCTCTTAGCTATAGTCGTCCTTATTGTTTGCTGGAACATTCCCCAGTGGCGAAGTCTTACTCTTTAAGTTAGAGAGAATAGATATTTAAAGCGATTACTTTAAGTAGCTTACTGAGCAAACATTTCAGCTAAGGTGTCAAGAACTATTCTTTGCTCATCAAGATTAATCTGTCTGAGCTTTTCGATTAGTCGCGTTTTATCTATCGTGCGGATTTGATCTAGAACAATCTGCCCATTTTTACCCTGAAACTGACAAACAACACGAGTAGGGTATGCTTTCCCTTTCGTAGTCATGGGAGCAATTATAACCGTAGCAATATAACGGTTCATCTCGTCTGGTGAAATAATAACACAGGGGCGTGTCTTCTTAATTTCACTGCCAACAGTGGGGTCAAGATTAACCAGAAAAACATCAAAACGATTGACTACCACTCCCATTCAACTCGATCCCAATCGGTAGTGCTAACTTCATCTAGAAGAACATCATCGTGTTGACTAGCCATTGCAGCGAAAGCTTCTTCCCATCCAGTTCGCGAACGCGAGGCTGTGCGAATAGTTAAGACTTCGCCCATAACTTCAATTTCAACTTCTGTATGAATACCGCTTTGTTCCAAGAGGATCTTAGGAATACGAACGCCTTGAGAGTTGCCAATTTTAACAATTCGGGTTCTAATAGTTGCGCCCATATTTAGATAATTTAAAAGCAAAATGTAATTACATTGTAGCTACTGAAGAAAGATTTTTCAATTGTTTTGAGATGCGATCGCGTCCTAATTGCTTTAGACTTAACAACAAAGCTGGCGTTTCTACAATTGATCTAGTAAAAGATCGTATTCTGCATGAGATCCAATCCAGAACCAGATCGCAGTGTCTTCCTCCAATTGACCAACGGCGCGATAATCTCTGTTGATGCGTGCAGAATAAATGGGCAGTGTTGGGTGGACTTTCTTGAATCGCAAGCTTGGATAATTCGGATCTTGCTTGAATTGCCGATAGGCTTTGCGAGTTTGTGCTTGAATTGTCTTTGGTAGCTCGGCAAACAGTTTGCGAAACTCAGTAGTGGTACGAGATTTCACAATATGTCTGGGTCTAGTTCCTGAGTTTTGCCTGCCCGATATTCTACCATTGCTTCTGCTGCCAATTTAGCTAACAAATCTGGAGAACGAGCAAAAGACTCGTCCCATCGCCGCTCATCTTCGATTTCTTCTAGAATTAGAGTCGCGATCGCATCTTGCTTATCCGTTGACAAGGCTTTCAATTGAGCGATCGCTTGTTCGAGCAATTCAGTCATAGCGTTCAATCATGACGCAGGATACCATCACATTATTACGCTTTCAAGAGTAGGGGAAATAATTAGAGCAGTTCTACAACTTTTAGATTCATGTCCTTGTAGGGCGATCACATCCTAACTTTTCAGTGCTTAACGCAGTGCGATCGCGTCAACTTAACCTAAAAATATCACAATCCATTTCGTTGCAAACCCCTGTGTTAGCTTGCGTTATCCACCTCTAAGTAATTGGTCATACTCTGAATGCGTCCCAATCCAAAACCATGCCATGTCATCACTATCTTCTACTGCTAATGCACGATAATGAAGCC
>CAJQOK010000420.1 GCA_905479905.1 uncultured Aliterella sp. | reverse complement strand
TGATCTTTTTTGGATACATGAATCTTGGCGTAAACAAGGATACGGTGATGCTGTTCTGGCGGCTGCCGAACAAGAGGCTGTGCGGCGAGGATGTCAATACGCCTATTTGGACACTTTTAGTTTTCAAGCGCCAGAGTTCTACCAGAAGCGGGGATATGTTGTTTTTGGAGAACTGCCAGGTTTTCCAGAAGAACACAGCCGATACTTCTTAAAGAAGGTGTTATCGGCGCATTTAAGTTCGCCGCAGGAGATTGAATGATTTTTTTATCGTCAACAGAAAGCAGCTAAAATTCTGCCCTGCACTGTTCAATTCTTTGCAGATAATGGCTTGGCGATTGATTATTGAACCTATTTCTAAGTTCTAATCAGCCTCGCCCAAATTGTTAATAGTGTAATGTCACTAGAGTTAACAGCCTTGTAGCAGTCAGTTGGAGTAATAATATCGGTAATTATCACCTGCATAGTGCGATCGCAGAGCTTCGCAACTTATTAAAATAAAAATAAAAACCAACAACAATACAACTACCTCAAACCCACTCCAACGCACCATTGAGAGACATTTTGCAGGGGGTTTGGGGGAGGCAACTCGTCCCCTGATGGGGAGGCAAAAAGCGGTGTAGCTCTGCTTCCCGTTTTGTTGCCGTTGGGTTTGGGGTAATGGCCCCCCAATTCCTGGTTTTTCCTAAAAAGCCCTTAAATAATCAATTCCTTACAGCTTGCTAATTTTTCAGTGAGTTATTGCATGACCACCCCGATCCAAATTCCTTTTATTGGCAAAGTCAAACATCCGTCTAAGTGGTTCATCGGACTATTAAGCGCTAGTATTTTAGCGAGCGGGACGACTTACTGGGCGCTAAATAGACAAGCCTCGCCCAAACTAGATATTGCATCCTTAACCGTCCCCGTAGTATCTTCCGATGTCACCCTCCGCATTAGCGCCAGTGGCAAAGTTGTACCAGTTCAAAGCGTTAACCTTAGCCCCAAAAACTCCGGCGTATTAGCGCAACTGCTAGTAGAGCAAGGAGATAAAGTAGAGCAAGGGCAAATTATCGCCCGGATGGACGACTCCAACTTACAGGCGCAACTAAGCAAAGCCCGCGCTAATCTCGCCCAAGTCCGCGCCCAACTAGCCGAAGCTCGCGCCGGAACCCGCCCTGAAGAAATTGCCCAATCTAGGGCGCGTCTGAACCAAGCACGGGCGCAACTAAACCAAGCTCGTACAGGCAACCGTCCCGAAGAAATTGCCCAAGCCCAAGCCCAAGTAGAAGCAGCTAGAGCGCGAGTGAACCTCACTTCTAGCCGAGTTCAGCGCAACCGCAACTTAGCATCTTCTGGGGCAATTTCCCAAGACACCCTAGACGAAGTAATTGCTGACGACAGAAGCGCCAAAGCCAACTTACTTGAAGCCCAAAGACGGCTTATAGACATTAAAAGCGGCAGCCGCACCGAAGAAATTGACCAAAAGCAAGCCGCCGTCACCGAAGCAGAGCAAGCATTGCAGCAATTACAAAATGGTTCGCGTCCAGAACAAATAGACCAATTTGAGGCATCAGTAGCCGCCGCTAGAAGCGAACTTAAAGCCGTACAAGTGCAGCTAGATGACACAATTATTCGCGCTCCTTTTTCTGGCATAGTTACCCAAAAATACGCTACTGTTGGCGCGTTTGTAACTCCCACAACTTCCGCCTCTAACACGGCTTCCGCAACTTCATCCTCCATCGTGGCTGTAGCTCGCGGCTTAGAAGTCCTCGCCCAAGTACCTGAAGTTGATATCGGACAAGTTAAGCAAGGCAGAATGGTAGAAATTGTTGCTGATGCTTACCCAAATCAAGTATTTAAAGGCAAAGTACAGTTAATCTCCCCGGAGGCGGTAGTAGAACAAAATGTAACTTCTTTTCAAGTACGGATTGCTTTAACTACAGGTCAAGAGCAATTAAAATCAGGGATGAATGTCGATTTAACTATTGTGGGAGCCGTCGTTCAAGATGCTTTGGTAGTACCCACCGCCGCCATTGTCACCGATAAAAAAGGACAAACGGGGGTATTAATTCCCGATGATAAAAAACAAGCAAGGTTTAGCCCGGTAGAAATTGGCTCGGCGATTAAAGATAAAACTCAAATTATATCGGGAGTTAAAACAGGCGATCGCATTTTTCTTTCTCCTCCCCCTAATTACAAACTAGATAGTAAAAACTAATGAATCCTGTAGAAAGCGTCAAAATGGCGGTGACTACTCTGCTTGCCAACAAATTGCGGAGCAGTCTCACAATGCTAGGCATTATCATCGGTAACGCTTCAGTAATCGCTATGATTGGCATTGGCGAAGGAGCGCAAAAGTATATTGCAGGAGAATTAGAATCGTTGGGGCCAAATGTTTTATTTGTGATTCCCGGCAATCGTGAAACTCAACGCATTACTTTCGATTTACCCAAAACTTTAGTATTAGCTGATGCGGAGGCGATCGCAAATCAAGTTCCGAGCGTAATGGGAGTTGCCCCCGAAGTCAATAGTAGAGCCGTAGCTACTTACCGCAATAAAAACACCGATATTAGCGTAATTGGTACTACTCCTAGCTTCCTGACAGTGCGCGATTTTGAAATTCGTTTAGGGCGATTTATTACCCAAATAGACACGAATCGCAGCAATCAAGTTGCGGTGTTAGGCTCAGATTTAGCCGCGCGCCTATTTACTACTACTTCTCCCATCGGTCAGCAAATACGCCTCAAAAATGCTACCTATCAAATAGTAGGTGTGCTTGAATCTAAAGGATCAGGCTTTGGTACAGATTACGATGATGCGGCTTTTGTCCCGATTACTACTATGGCAAATCGCATTGTCGGGCGGACTTCTCCCTATGGCATTCCTTTAACTTATTTAGTTGCTTCTGCTAAAAATACCGAAAGTGTGGAGGCGGCGGAGTTTCAATTGCGTAACTTACTCCGGCTGCGTCATAAGCTTAATGGTGAAGATGATTTTACTATTCGTTCCCAAAAAGATGCTTTAGAAACGGTGGGGAAAGTTACTGGGGCTTTAACTATTATGCTTGGGGCGATCGCATCTATTTCTCTGTTTGTCGGCGGCATTGGCATTATGAATATTATGCTGGTTTCTGTAACCGAACGTACTCAGGAAATTGGACTGCGTAAGGCTATTGGCGCTACTCAACAAGATATTTTGGTGCAGTTTATTATTGAAGCTGTGATTCTTTCTGCCGCCGGAGGTTTGCTTGGTACGGCTTTGGGTGTTGGCGGCATATTAGTAGTTGGGGCGCTATCTCCCCTAGAAGCCGGGATTTCTTCGGTGGCGATCGCTATGGCTGTGGGGGTTTCTGGTGGGATTGGGTTGTTTTTTGGCGTTATTCCTGCTCGTCGGGCGGCTCAACTTGACCCGATTGTTGCTTTGCGAAGCGCTTGAAGTTGATATCTTTTGCTAAGAAAAACCAAATATGGGGGGTCTGCCCCCCAAACCCAACGGCAACAAAGCGGGAAGCAGAGCTACACCGCTTTTTGCCTCCCCATCAGGGGACGAGTTGCCTCCCCCAAACCCCCTGCAAAATGTCTCTCAATAAACCCGCTATTCTTCTGCATTTGGACAAAAGAACGCCTTGCCCTTCTAGAAATAAACTTAGTAATGCTTGCAGACTATCTTGTTGATAGCATATTGGCACTAAATTCACCAATTTAGAAACTAGAGCTTGAGCTTGGGGCAGAATAGCAATCATAAATAAACAGGTAGCTAAAATTTACTTCTGCCTTTTTCTCACAAACTCATGTTTAGGACAACATATTAGCGTTTATGTACATTTTTTCTCACTGCTAAAGGGAGACGCTGTTCAAGTTATCCACATCCAAGCTCTTACTGAAAGTTCACCGTATTTACACTGAACTTTCTTTAGTTGTGGTTAGATATGGTCACAATTGGGAATGATAAGATAGACCTAATTGCAGCACAAATCATGCAACTTGATAACCATGTGCAGAAGCCCACGCTGAACTTACTACCGATTAACTATGAGCGGATTTTAGCCAAGATTGCCCTCCGTATCCGTCAATCTCTTAATCTGGATGAAGTTCTTAACACCGCAGTGGCGGAAGTCCGACAATTTCTCCAGACAGATCGAGTAGTCATCTACCGCTTTGAGCCAGATTGGAGCGGTATTGTGGTTGTAGAATCTGTAGGCTCAG
>CAJQOK010000419.1 GCA_905479905.1 uncultured Aliterella sp. | reverse complement strand
ATGAAAAAACTAAAAAAATAACTGTAATTGCTCCAATGGAAGGCACTCCGGCGGCGGCGGCGGGGATTTTGGCTAAAGACATTATTATCAAAATTAATGATAAAAGTACCCAGGGAATGAGTATTAATGAGGCTGTATCATTAATTCGGGGTAAGCCAGGTACAGAAGTTAGCATTACAATTATGCGAAACAAACAGCAAAGACAGTTTCGCGTTAAGAGAGCAAAAATTGAACTACACCCAGTCCGTTATAGCTATCAAAATAGCCCTAATGGCGGTACTGGATACATTCGCCTCAATCAATTTAGTGCTAATGCTTCCTCAGAAATGCGGAATGCAATCAAAGACTTGGAGAACAAAAAGGTAGCTGGATATATTTTAGACTTACGTTCTAATCCCGGCGGTTTGCTCTACTCTAGTGTTGAAATTGCCCAAATGTGGCTAGATGAAGGCACAATTGTTTCTACCGTAGATAGACGCGGTACAAAAGACTTAGAAAAAGCCAATAATCGCGCCCTTACTGATAAACCTGTGGTGGTATTAGTAGATGGTGGCTCCGCTAGTGCGAGTGAAATTCTTTCGGGCGCGTTGCAAGACAATAAACGTGCGGTTTTAGTAGGGACAAAAACCTTTGGTAAAGGCTTAGTACAATCGGTACGGAGTCTAGGCGATGGCGAGTCAGGGATAGCGGTAACGATCGCTAAATACTTTACTCCTAACGGTCGTGATATTAACAAAGCTGGGATTAAGCCCGATGTGGTACTAGAACTAACTGATAAACAAAAAGAAAAGTTAGTAGGCGATCGCGCAAAACTAGGCACTCCTGGCGATCCTCAGTACGATAAGGCTTTATCAGTCCTAAATCAAAAAATAGCCGCCCAGGGCAGCCCTAGAGCCGAAGTGCGTTAATTTTATACGGGCTGGCACTTCCCAGAACGAATTAACCCAATCCGCCGCGCGATCGCTTCTTCTTTGGATAAAAAAGGGCCCCATTGTTCTGCTTCCGTAGCCGATGGGGTAGAGACTATTTCGCAATTGCCGGGAGGAAGCTTGACAATATACCAAGATTGTGCATTAGTCATAATGAGGCTCAATTTTATCGTTTACGGTTAAAGGTAATAATTGCGGTAGAATGAACAGTTTGCACTAAATTATTATACTTGCAGTAAGGGAGTTGCTATTATGGCGCGGATGTACTATGACACAGATGCTAATTTAGACTTATTGGCTCAAAAAACAATCGCAATTATTGGTTATGGTTCTCAAGGTCATGCTCACGCCCTAAATCTCAAAGATAGTGGCATGAATGTAATTGTCGGGCTGTACGCTGGTAGCAAGTCTGCCGAAAAAGCAAAAAATGCAGGTATTCCTGTGCATTCGGTCGCTGATGCGGCTAAAAGTGCTGACTTTATTATGATTTTGCTTCCTGATGAAGCGCAAAAAACTATCTATAAAGAAGAAATTGAACCCCATCTAACGGCGGGGAAAGTTATCGCTTTTGCTCACGGGTTTAATATTCATTACGGTCAAGTTGTCCCCCCAGAAGATGTTGATGTAGTTATGGTAGCGCCCAAGGGGCCAGGGCATCTAGTACGGCGGACTTACGAACAAGGGCAAGGTGTACCCGCTTTATTTGCCGTGTATCAAGACGCAAGTGGGCAAGCACGCGATCGCGCGATGGCTTATGCTAAAGGTATTGGTGGTACTCGCGCTGGGGTACTGGAAACTACTTTTAGAGAAGAAACTGAAACCGATTTATTTGGCGAACAAGCGGTACTATGTGGCGGTTTGAGCGCCTTAATTAAGGCAGGTTTTGAAACGCTAGTAGCGGCTGGCTATCAACCAGAATTGGCTTATTTTGAATGTCTGCATGAAGTGAAGCTAATTGTAGACTTGGTTGTCGAAGGTGGACTCGCAAAAATGCGCGACAGCATTTCTAATACTGCCGAATACGGCGACTACACGCGGGGGCCGAGAATTGTTACCGACGAAACTAAAGCCGAGATGCGGAAGATTTTACAAGAAATTCAATCGGGGCAATTTGCACGAGATTTTGTGTTAGAAAACCAAGCTGGGAAGCCTGGATTTACAGCTATGCGTCGCCAAGAAGCCGAACACCCCATTGAGGATGTTGGTAAAGACTTGCGGGCAATGTTTAGTTGGATGAAAAAAGACTAGAAATAACTTTGTGGCGTTGCTGAAAGTGTGATGATTGTTTCTTTTTGCAATCCTGTCTCCTTCTCATTCCTACCACATTGGGAATTGCTTATTGAAGTTATTACCCATTACCCATTACCCATTACCCATTACCCATTCAGCAACGCCTTGTTTCCCTCTTTTTGCTAATAAGAGGGGACAAGTTATATACCCTCACAGTCTTGTAGAGATTGCAAAATATCTCTACACAGCAAAATTGGGGCGGTATTGATGCCAAGGATTAGCGGCTTCTAACTGCGCTGCGAGGCTAATTATTGTAGCTTCGGCGGCGGGACGACTAATTAATTGAATGCCGATTGGTAAACCTACAGAATCAAAACCTACGGGAAGTGCGATCGCACTTTGTCCCGTAGCATTAAAGGGCGGACAAGGTGCAACCCAATTAATAATTTTCTCAAAAGTCTCTTGAGGACTGAGATTTGCCCATTCACCAACTTTAATTGTTGGGTGCATATAAGTAGGTAAAACTAATACGTCTACCGTGTCAAAAAATGCCACAATCTTTCGAGCGATAACTTGCATTTGCGACACTGCGCGTAAATAATCACCCGCCGAGCCTGTTTGCTCGTAAAGCCACTGATTCATCGGTTGCAGCACTTCAGGGGGAATGCCTGAATAAGCAACCCCAGCTTGCCATACGGCGGTAAAAGGTTCCGTTAAGCCGCTAAAATCGGGACAACTTTGTTCGACATGATGACCTAAATCGGCTAAAACCTTAACTGTCTCTAACACCGCCTGTTTGCACTGGTTTTCAGCTTCGCCTAAAGGTGGGACACTGGTAGAAAAGGCAATTTTTAAAGGCTTGACTGCTTGGGTAGTAGCGCTCAAAAACGATGTTTCTGGTGGTGGTAGCCAATAAGGATCGCCCGTTATATAACCCGCCATCACATCCAGCATCGCCGCCCCATCTGCTACAGACCGCGTCAAAGAGCCTAAAACTGGGATTCCACTCAAACGATCGCCTACTGGTGCGAAAGATATACGTCCTCTTGATGGTTTAATCCCCACCAGTCCACAGCAAAACGCCGGGCCGCGTACCGATCCTCCGCCATCGGAACCAATAGCCACCGCACACAAACCCGCCGCTACCGCCGCCGCACTACCACCGCTAGAACCTCCGGCGGTATAGTCCAAATTCCAAGGATTGCGCGTAGGAGGAAAGCCCAAGGGTTCAGTGTAAGGGAATGAACCAAGTTCGGATGTAGCAGTTTTACCTAAAATAATAAACCCAGCTTGTTTAAGGCGGGTAACTACCCCATCGTCGTAGGCTGCTATATTGTCCATTAAAGCCGGAGTGCCATAGGTACAGCGCACCCCAGCAACGTTATGGAGGTCTTTAATGGCAATAGGTACGCCAAAAAAAGGCGGGAAGTGGGCGCGACTATTAGCTAATAATTCGGTCTTAGCTCTAGCATCGGCGATCGCACTTTCTGCCATGACTGTAAAATAACTGCCAAGCTGGTGATCTAATTGCTCGATACGTTGTAAATATAGTTGCACTAATTCTGAAGGCGACACTTCCCGATTTTGAATTAGTTGCGCTTGAGTTAGGGCGGGACTAAACGCTAAATCAATTTGATTCATAGTCTTATATATTGACATTGAGCGATCGTCAGTATATTAGCAGCAGAAGTATTTAGTACCGAAAATTGGCAAAAAATCAGCTTTCTATTACGGAATTTAAAGTTCTGTAGCCTTTTGCTATTGGTACGAGCGTCTGTGCGGTAGACTATGCCTTAATTATGAGTTTGTATCCAATACTGACGCTCGTTAGGAGTTTTGCTTCAATGTCTCATACAGTCAAAATCTACGATACCTGCATCGGTTGCACCCAATGCGTCCGCGCCTGTCCTACAGACGTTCTAGAGATGGTTCCTTGGGATGGCTGCAAAGCTGGTCAAATTGCCTCATCGCCGCGTACAGAAGATTGTGTAGGCTGCAAGCGGTGCGAAACTGCTTGTCCTACCGACTTTTTAAGCATCCGGGTTTACCTAGGTGCTGAAACTACGCGCAGTATGGGTCTAGCATACTAATTAAGAAATTTGGGGAAATTTCTTTAGCTAACGTTGGTTTTAAACCAATGTCAGAAAAAATATCTAGTAATAATTAGAGGGGGCAATTAATTGACTCCCTCTTTTTTAGTATTTAAGAGAAAAAATTACCCATTACCCATTACCCATTACCCATTACCCATTTTATGTGTGGAATCGTTGGCTATATCGGCACTCAAGCAGCAACACAAATTTTACTTTCGGGGTTAGAAAAATTAGAGTATCGGGGCTACGATTCTGCCGGAATTGCCACAGTTTTAGAAGGACAATTGCATTGCGTCCGCGCCAAAGGTAAGTTATTCAATTTACGAGACAAATTAGAAAACATTGAAAACCCTGCCAAAATCGGCATTGGACATACTCGCTGGGCTACTCACGGTAAACCCGAAGAATACAACGCTCATCCGCATATGGATACCAATAAGCGATTGGCAGTGGTGCAAAATGGCATTATTGAAAATTACCGCGAATTGCGTGACGAGTTAAAGCAACTAGGGCATGAATTTCGCTCTGATACCGATACTGAAGTTATCCCTCATTTAATTGCTCAGTATTTGCAGGCAGACAATTCTTTTTTAGAGGCGGTGCGGCAAACTGTAAATAGACTTAAGGGGGCTTTTGCGATCGCAGTTATTAATGCTGATTACCCCGATGAATTGATTGTTGCTCGTCAGCAAGCGCCTTTAGCGATTGGTTTTGGACAAGGAGAGTTTTTTTGTGCTTCCGACACGCCGGCATTAGTTGCCCATACAAGGGCGGTATTAAGCTTAGAGAATGGCGAACTAGCAAGGCTTACACCTCTAGGAGTAGAAGTTTATAGCTTTAGTGGTGATCGCCTTAAAAAACACCCCCGTACTTTAAGCTGGAATCCGGTAATGGTGGAAAAGCAAGGTTTTAGGCACTTTATGCTTAAAGAGATATACGAGCAACCAGGGGTGGTTAGAGCCGTATTAGAAGCT
Source organism: uncultured Aliterella sp. (assembly GCA_905479905.1). Lineage (GTDB taxonomy): Bacteria > Cyanobacteriota > Cyanobacteriia > Cyanobacteriales > Chroococcidiopsidaceae > Aliterella. Next base: position 4,746 of record CAJQOK010000419.1, on the reverse strand, counting down.
TATCTAGATGCCGCAGATACGATCAATTTGAGAATACCAGAGACTTTAGGGGCGGATATTGAAAGTATCCAAATTGTTGCTTGTGGTACTAGCTGGCACGCAAGTTTAGTCGGGAAATATTTATTAGAACAAGTTGCGGGTATTCCTACTAATGTTCAATACTCCTCAGAATTTCGCTACGCGCCGCCACCAGTCACCGCTAATACTTTAACCATTGGCGTTACTCAATCAGGAGAAACGGCGGATACCATAGCTGCTTTGACAATCGAAAAAGAGCGTAGGATAGGTTTAAAACCAGCCTATCAGCCGCGTTTATTGGCGATTACTAACCGCTTAGATAGTTCTATTGCGGCGATCGCTAATGAAATAATTGACACTCATGCAGGCATTGAAATCGGCGTTGCTGCAACTAAAACTTTTATTGCTCAACTTTTGGCTTTTTACTTGTTGGCGTTAGATTTAGGCACTCGTCGGCAAACAATATCGGCGCAAAGACTGGCTGAAATTATTACTGGTTTGCGTCAGTTACCCGCCCAAATAGAGCTAATTTTGGAAAGTCAAGAGCGGTATATTGAAGAATTGGCGCATCAGTTTACAGAAACCCATGATTTTATATTTGTAGGGCGGGGGCTAAATTTTCCCATCGCTTTAGAAGGAGCATTAAAGCTTAAAGAGATTAGTTATATTCATGCTGAAGGCTATCCGGCGGGAGAGTTGAAACATGGGCCGATTGCGCTATTAGATGCCAAAGTTCCGGTAGTTGCGATCGCTATTCCTGGTAGCGTCTACGAAAAAGCTTTATCCAACGCCCAAGAAGCTAAAGCCCGCGATTCAAGGTTAATTGGTGTGGTGCAAATGGACGATCCCCAAGCTGCGGAAACTTTTGACGATTTGATTCCTCTCCCTAAAGTAGACGAATTGCTTTCCCCAGTTTTAACAGTAATTCCTTTACAACTATTGGCTTACCATATCGCCGCGCGGCGCGGTTTGGATGTCGATCAGCCGAGAAATTTGGCAAAATCTGTAACGGTAGAGTAGTTTTTAATAGCATTGCACTTAATAATTTGAAACTGATTCCTACAAAGTTTAAAACGGGCGGTATAAATTTTTGCTAGGCGGTTATAAAAGGATGTCCCAAAAGGAGGTGTATAGGGTCATTATTGATGTTATTAGCCGTGTACCAAGGATAAGCAATATTCGCTAAGTAACTTATGAAAATGCCAGATGAATGTACAAACATTCAAGAAGTTCGTACAGAAATTGATGAAATTGATCGCCAAGTTATCGCCAGCTTTGCGAAAAGATTTGCCTACGTTAAAGCTGCATCAAAATTTAAAACTGATGCAACTAGCGTTAGGGCTAAAGAAAGATTTTTAGCCATGTTAGAACAAAGACGTATATGGGCGCAAGAAGATGGTTTAAACCCTGATGTAATTGAAAAAATATACCGAGATTTGATTACTTACTTTATTGAAGAAGAATTAAATCATTGGCAATCTAATCAATAAATATTGTTTCTAATTAACTAATTTCCATAACCTCCGCCGCCGGGGGTTTCTATCACAAAAACATCATCTTTCCCCATTTCTACTGTAGCTGTACTACCTAACTGTTCTACCTTTCCCTCTTTACGTTCAACATAGTTTTTTCCTAACTTCCCAGCTTGTCCACCTTGCAAACCAAAAGGAGGAATAACCCGCCGATTTGATAAAATTCCTGCCGTCATTTCTTCTTTAAAACGTAAGCGACGAATTACACCATTACCGCCTTTATGATGTCCTTTTCCACCGCTATCAAGGCGGATTTTAAAACTTTCTAACACTACAGGAAAGCGCCATTCTAAAACTTCTGGATCGGTAAGGCGGGAATTTGTCATATGAGTTTGTACTGCGTCTGTACCGTCAAAATTTGCCCCCGCACCCGAACCACCGCAAATAGTTTCGTAATACTGATAATTGGCATTACCAAAAGTAAAATTATTCATTGTTCCTTGAGAAGCCGCCATAACTCCTAAAGCGCCGTACAAAGCATCAGTAATTGCTTGAGAAGTTTCTACATTTCCTGCTACTACCGCCGCCGGATAAATAGGATTTAGCATACAACCATCAGGAATAATAATGTCTAAAGGCTTAAGACAACCAGCATTCAGGGGAATAATATCATTTACCAATGTCCGAAAAACGTACAAAACTGCTGCTTTGCATACCGCCGATGGCGCATTAAAGTTACTGTCTAATTGCGGCGAAGTTCCGGTAAAATCTATCTGGGCATTACGGCTAGTTTTATTAATAGTAATTGCTACTTTAATAATGCTGCTATTATCAAGTTCGTAATTAAAAGATCCATCATTCAAAACTTTAATTACTTGGCGTACAGATTCTTCGGCGTTATCTTGAACATAACCCATATACGCCTGTACAGTTGCAATTCCATACTGTTCTACTGTCTGATTTAATTCTTGTGCGCCACGTTTATTTGCAGCAATTTGAGAATTTAAGTCAGCTATATTTTTAGCAGGATTTCGCGCCGGATAATTGTTATTTGATAGAATTTCTAAGAGTTCTTTTTCTCTAAAAATACCGTCTCTTACTAGCAGGAAATTATCAATTAATACTCCTTCTTCATTTACAGTTTTGCTATTAGGAGGCATAGAACCTGGAGTAATTCCGCCAATATCTGCATGATGTCCCCGCGAAGCAACGTAAAAAAGTATTTTTCCTTCCTCAAATACGGGAGTAATTACCGTAATATCGGGAAGATGCGTACCGCCATTGTAAGGATTGTTAGACGCATACACATCGCCTGGTTTAATCGCCTCACCCTGCGCGGAAACTAAGGCGCGCACACTTTCACTCATTGAACCCAAATGCACGGGTATATGAGGCGCATTTGCCACCAATTGTCCTTGGTGGTCAAAAATGGCACAGGAAAAATCTAATCTTTCTTTGATATTTACAGAGCTACTGGTATTTTGTAGCGTAATACCCATTTGTTCGGCGATCGCACTAAACAAATTATTAAATATTTCCAGCATCACCGGATCGACTGTCGTAACCGTTGTTACAATTTGCTTGTTTAAGTCCTGCTTAGACAAAATTAGATAATTGCGATCGCTTACTTCTACGCGCCAACCAGGTTCAATTACATTTGTCCCCGTAACATCCACCACAATCGCCGCGCCATCAATACTTGTCCCCGGTTGCAAGTCTTCCCGTCTATAAACTGGCGTATCTCGCCAAGCTTCCGCCATATAGGTTTTAACAGTATCAACAGGCACTACTTCTTTGTTAGTTATCAGTGAAATTACGCTTTCTTTTTGCACATCCTGCTTGCAAACTAACTCTACTTCCAACGCTTCCACAATTAACGGTTTATCCACTACAAATCCGTAACGCTGACGATGTAAGTTTTCAAAAGCAACTCTCATCTCCTCTAGCAATCCAAACCCTACTACTAAAGGCGAATCTGTCCCCTCATAGCGTAAATGTACCCGCCGCAAAATCTCTCCTTCTCCTTTGGTTTCGGCTTCTAACTCTGTTAAAATCTCCTCTAATTTCAACTCCTCATTTAATTTAGCTTCTACCGCTCGTTCTTTCACAACCCTTACATCCGCTAAACCCATGCCATAAGCCGACAATACCCCTGCGTAAGGATGAATAAATACTTGCTTTATTCCTAACGCATCCGCAATTAAACAAGCGTGTTGTCCTCCCGCACCGCCAAAACAGCATAATGTATACTCCGATACATCATAGCCGCGCTGTAAGGAGATTTTTTTAATCGCACTTGCCATTTTTTCTACTGCGATCGCTAAAAAACCCGCCGCTACTTGTTCGGGGGTGCGATTATCACCAATTTGGGCTACTAACTCTCTAAACTTGCGCTCTACTTCCTCGGTATTTAAAGGCAAATCTCCATTGATTCCAAACACTTGGGGAAAAAACTGGGGTTGCAATTTACCTACCATGACATTGCAATCTGTCACCGTTAACGCTCCACCTTTAGAGTAAGCCGCCGGGCCAGGATTTGCCCCCGCCGATTCTGGCCCTACGCGATAACGCGCACCATCAAAGTATAAAATTGAGCCGCCACCCGCCGCTACAGTGTGAATTGCCATCATAGGCGATCGCATTTTTACCCCAGCGATTTCTGTTTCAAAAGTTCTTTCATATTCGCCATTGTAATGAGCGACATCGGTAGAAGTTCCCCCCATATCAAAGCTAATAATTTTGTTAAAACCCGCCTGCAAACTTGTCTCCACCGCTCCAACAATTCCCCCCGCAGGCCCGGATAAAATACTATCTTTGCCTTGAAAATTTTGGGCATCAACTAAGCCGCCATTAGACTGCATAAATTGCAAAGGTACAGCGCCAATTTGACTAGATATTTGCTCTACATACCGATGCAAAATTGGCGACAAATAAGCGTCAACAACGGTTGTATCTCCTCGGCTAATTAACTTCATCAAAGGGCTGATTTTGTGCGATACTGATATTTGGACAAATCCAATGTCAAATGCTAAACTGCTAATACTCTGCTCATTTTTTGGATAACGGTAGCCGTGCATCAAAACAATTGCACAAGCACGAATCCCACTATCATAGGCTGACTGCAATTGCGGAATTAATGACTGAGTGTCTAAAGGTATTAATTCTTCTCCTTGGGCGCTGTAACGCTCCTCAACCTCAATTACTTGCTCGTATAGCATCTCAGGTAAGACAATGTGTTGCGCGAAGATATCCGGGC
>CAJQOK010000418.1 GCA_905479905.1 uncultured Aliterella sp. | reverse complement strand
ATTTAACCAAAGATGACTCTTTGCTGCCCAAACTTACTACATTCAAGAACGCGCTGAGATTGACGCGCGCGATCGCCTGACAGCACTGCCGCAACGGCGATCGCATCTCAAAACTCTAGTGTAAAAATTGATTAACCTAGCACAATATTTTAAGGTAATGGCTTTAGTTCCCTGTAAAGAATGCGGAACGCTCAATAGTTCCGAAGTAGAAATCTGTTTAAGCTGCGAGTACCCTGTCCTAGGTCGCCCGAAAACGAATTGGTTAAAAGGGTTAGCGCTGCTACTGGCACTACTCTTTGTGATCCCATTAGCTCTATATATGATTCAAACAGTCAGCACCCAGACGAATGAGCCATCCAGTCCTCCTGCTAAATAAATTTGGCAATCGTATCTCAGCCTTAACTAAACAATGGAGATACATGAAAAAACTCTTCTCAAGCTTTTGCCAATTCTTATCAATATCTTTATTACTGTTTACTACTTTGATTGCAGGCGATTGCCGCTCTTGTCAGTGCTGTCAGGCGATCGCACTGAAGGTAGTCATGAATCGTACATAACTATCCTAGAATGCTCAAACTGCAATCCTTGCAATCCTTTCCACTTTTTTTATGAATGCTAAGAACGTCCTCAAGGTCAAGCGCCCAATTAAACCCCAAACCCCGCCACCATTAAATGATTCTGCCTTAGAACAAGCAGTTGTTGCCCTCCAAAAGAGCGAAATAGAGGCGCAACGATAGTCAGAGTCAGTAATAGAAAAAGAGGTTTTTTTTGGGACTCCACAAGATGAATCAGTTTATGGTTCTGGGTGGAGTTTGACCGACTTACTAAACGAATTTAACGAGCGATAGTTAATTCTTAACTCGCGCCACTTGAAAATTGACAGAATTTTTGAGTCTTTAACTGAGTTATAGTTCGTAATGGCTCCACATTCTTACTACTTTAACTGTATTAATGTCTCTCAAAACCTGATAGACTAGGCGATGCTGAATATTAATTCGGCGCGAGTAAAACCCTGCTAGGTTTCCTACTAATTTTTCATAAGGTAGCGGGTTTGGAAAAGGGTTTATTGCTAATACTTCTAACAATCTTTCTGCATTACTCCAAAGTTTAGCGTTAACTAAATTTTGCGCGTCAATAGCAGCTTGTTTCGTCAGCACTACTTGCCAAACCAAGTTTCAATTCCTCTAAATTAATACATTCTTCTACGGTTGTTTGACCACTTTCAATAATTGACTCTGCCATACCTGGGATCGAGGCTAAATACAGTGTTTCCTGAATAGCGTTCCAATCCTCCTGAGAGACTAATACAGCATTGTTTCGCTGCCCAGTTATTAAAACTTGCTTATGAGCCTCAGCAGTCTCATCAATCAGACGAAACAGGTTAGCTCTTGCTTTTGTAGCTGAAAGTACGTCCATTGGTTTTATTTACTATTTTTTCTATTGTACGTTATTGCGTACAAGTCCTGCCATCTCTAGTTATTGGCGCGTTAGCGCAATTAGCATTCACCAAGGAATCGCTCTTGTAATGCTTAAGTAATTACACTAAATTTAATTTGTCACAAGAATAAATTAGTAAATTATTCCGTATACCCACCCATTACATATTCTTAATTCAATGAATATGATGCAGCAGAACGAACGCCATATTTCTGACAATAGGTTAAATGATTATTGCTAAACCGCTAACAATTAAACAACCCCAAGCAGGTAAGTTAATCCGCGATCAGGCGATTGCATCTTGGTCTGACTCAAGAGCAATTAGCGCTATCACTGGGGGTTACTTGCTCAAGTACCAACCGATGGGAAAATACGATGGTGACTCCATCACCCCTTGCTATGCAGAAGATTGAGGCGATCTTATTACAGATGGGCGATTACCTACGGTAGTGCTGGAAGCGATCGCGGTCAAGAGCTATTAAAAAAGTATGCCTCTAACTAAATCAGCAGCCAATTTTTATAATTAGAGCCTATAGAAATAAATGCTTTTTTGTATTAACAAAAGCATTCTGTTACCTTATCTAACTCTGACTAATTTACCTATTTAAACTACTACGAATAACTCTAATTATGGGATTACCCTCTATTTTTGATGCCTGTACTCCCAGAGCAGAAATATTGTTAGGAGAACTTTCTTTAGACTTATTTGCCGCCAAACTAAGTTTAGTTGTGGAAGGGAAAGCCCCGCAAGTCTACCAAGACCCAAACATATTTTTTGCTAACACTTTTCCCACCGATGGCTTAAAAATCCTGATTAAAGAAGTATTTAGTCGGCTCTCTTGGAAAGCTTGGGGCAAACGGTAAACCGCTCCCCCCAACTTTCCGCTTTGCCAAACAGGTAGTGGTTCGCCAATTATCCGTTTAGAAACAAGCTTCGGCGGTGGTAAAACCCACGATGAGATTGCCCTATGGCATATCTGCAAACAAGGTAGGCGTATTCAAGGGTTAGAGCGCTTTGCTGATATTAATTCGATTCCCCACCAACCAATCCAAATAGCCGCGATCGCCTGTCACGATTTAGATCCGGTTAATGGAGTTTACCACGCCGAAACAGGCATTACCACTTACACACTTTGGGGCGAAATTGCCTACCTTATTGGCAGCGTTGAAGGTTACAAATTACTGCGGGGTTCGGACGAGCAGAGAGTTAGTCCTGGTACTTCAGTTATGGAGCGTCTTACTAATGGGCAACCAACTTTAATTGTCCTCGATGAAATCTCCCGTTACTTCCGGGCTGCCAAAGCAACAGTAGTAGGCAACAGCGATTTAGCAAAACAAGTAGTTGCTTTTTTATTCTCCTTAATGGATTTGGCGGCGGCTACCAGTAATTTAGTATTTGTCTACTCTCTCGCCTCAGCTTCCGATACTTTTGGCGAAGAAACTACCGAGTTACACGAAATTATCCAAGCTTCCGCAAGGCAAGATCGAGTCCTTAGTCCCAGTTCTGATGTGAAAATTTACAACATCGTCAAACAGCGCTTGTTTGCTAGTGTCAGCCAAGAAGCTGCCCAAAACGCCGCTAAAGAGTATTTGAATACCTACCGCAACAGCCGTACTTCATTACCAGAAGGTTGCACAGATGCGCGATAGGTCCAGGCGATTGAATCAAGCTACCCCTTCCACCCAGAGTTGTTTGACCTCTTAACTAAAAAAATTGCCTCAATTCCTGAATTTCAACGCACTAGAGGGGCGCTGCGCCTTTTTGCTTACTTAATCCGCTATTTATGGAAAGTACACCCCAGTCATCTCGGTTTAATTCACCCCCACCACATTCCAGTCGGTGTAGACCCGGAAATCACTAACGAGTTGACATCGCGCTTGCAGCGTCCGTTAATGCGTTTACCTATTGGTGCTGACATCTACAACAAAGACGGTCGGGAGGCACACGCCCAAGTTCAAGATAAAGAGTGGTTAGACGCAGGTAAACCACCTTTTCTAACTTGGGTAGGTCGGACTATCTTCTTACATTCCTTGCCCCA
>CAJQOK010000417.1 GCA_905479905.1 uncultured Aliterella sp. | reverse complement strand
ATGAAATTTCTACTGTAAAAGTAATTAGCCCAAATATTGCCACAATTGAGCAATTAGCAGAAATTCCCGCCATTGATTTAGCTTTAGCTCAACTTATAGTCCAAAATCGTCACTTGCAAGGTACGTACCGCAATTTAGTAGATTTTCAACAACGGCTATCGCTACCTGGGGCTGTAATTAGCCAGTTGATGTATTATTTGCAGTTTTAGACAAAGCCAATCCGGTTAAGCGGCCAAAAACGAAACCTCGCCCGACCAATAATATTTTTTTCTGGTAAAAATCCCCAAACGTGAGAATCGTTACTATCATTGCGGTTATCGCCCATCACAAACAAATTATGTGCGGGAACTTGTTGGGGTAATAAGCGGTAAGCTGGAGGTTCGGCAATATAGCTTTCTTGCAAAGGATGGTTGTTTAAATACACTTTGCCATTGGTAACGCTTACGGTTTCTTGAGGAGTCGCAATTACACGCTTGATAAAGGCTTGTTCTTTATCGTAGGCAGTTTGTAGTTGCAAGGGAGTATGGAAAACGACAATGTCTCCCTTTGTTGGCGCGTGGAAATGATAGGAGAGTTTTTCGACCACTAAGCGATCGCCTGTATGTAAAGTTGGTAGCATAGAATCTGAAGGAATATAGCGCGGTTCGGCAACAAAGGCACGAATCAGCAGCGCCAAACACAAAGCAATAAAAATTAGCTGAAAATTCTCTTGCTGGGAGCGCCAAACCCTTAACCATAAAGGCGCTTCTATTGATTTTTTGTCTTCATTCATAGAAATTAGTTGAGCCAAGCAATTAGTTCAAATAGCAGTTTTTTTCGCCTAACTTTGACTATCGGCGAAAAAAACTGCTGACAACTCTAAGTCTAAGAGAGGTTGAGCCTTAGAAACTGTTTCAATCTCAGTTAAGTCAGAACGCAACATTAGTAAAATCGTCTTTAACGCGATTCTAGAGCAAAAACAAGCACAAATACCCTAAATCTAACCTCAAGAGTTCTTTAGCACTTTCCTAACCCAAAATCCTAACTTTTTAATATTATTTCTACCTTTTGGTAGTGTAAAAACCTTGGGGCGATGTTAAATTAAGTACGAGATCAATTTATCCTTTCGCAATTGCTAGAAGCGGTGATTTTTGGGATTATACCGTCATTTTTAAATGAAAAATTTAGAAGGCTCCTAGTTTTCATTAGTTCGCGCTATCAAGCGATGCTTTGGACTCAATAGCAACGTTTTACAATGTGCAACAATTGTTGTACCAATCGCTGTTAACTGTAAGTAAAATAAAAACCATGAGTATTGTTCAAGCAAAATTTGAAGCGACTGAAACTGCCTTTCATGTAGAAGGATACGAAAAAATTGATTTTAGTCTAGTTTTCGTCAATGGAGCTTTCGACATCAACAACCCAGAATTAGCGCAAAGCTATAATAATTTTGGGCGATGTTTGGCAGTAGTAGATCGCAATGTCAATCGATTGTATGGTAGTCAAATTGAAGCATACTTTAAGCACTACAACATCGATTTAACTGTATTTGAACTTACAATTACCGAACCCACAAAGACGTTAGAAACCTTTGAAGCAATTATCGATGCTTTTGCTGACTTTGGTTTAGTCCGCAAAGAGCCTGTTTTGGTAGTAGGTGGTGGATTGACAACCGATGTAGCAGGTTTTGCTTGCGCCTCTTATCGCCGCCGTACTAATTATATTCGCATCCCGACAACGTTAATTGGCTTAGTAGATGCGGGAGTAGCAATTAAAGTTGCAGTCAATCACGGCAAACTTAAAAACCGTTTGGGCGCTTACCACGCACCAAAAAAAGTAATTTTAGACTTTTCATTTTTACAAACCTTGCCAACTTCAGAAGTACGCAACGGGATGGCAGAATTAGTCAAAATTGCTGTAGTTTCAAACTCTGAAGTATTCGAGCTATTAGCGGAGTATGGGGAAGAATTACTCAATACTCATTTTGGGTACATTGACGCAAGCGAAAAAATTAAACAAGTTGCTCAAGAAGTAACCTATAAAGCAATCCAAACCATGCTGGAATTAGAAACTCCCAACTTGCATGAATTGGATTTAGACAGGGTAATTGCTTACGGACACACCTGGAGTCCAACATTAGAATTAGCGCCCTCTGTGCCTTTATTACACGGTCATGCAGTAAATATTGACATGGCATTGACAGCAACGATCGCTCAATTACGAGGATATATTACCGTTGCAGAACGCGATCGCATTTTGGGTTTAATGAGCAAAATCGGTTTAGCTTTAGATCATCCTCTACTAGATATCGATTTACTGTGGTATGCCACCGAGTCTATCACCCAAACTAGAGACGGCTTGCAACGCGCCGCCATGCCCAAACCAATCGGCGAATGCTGCTTTGTGAACGATTTAACCATTGAAGAATTAGAGGCGGCTTTAAGCGAACACAAGCGCCTTTGTGCAACCTATCCTCGTGCAGGGGCGGGAATTGATGGTTATGTTGGTAGCGTTCAACAATTAGTAGGAACTAATAATGTCTAAATTAGTTCCTCGCCCGGTGACTCCTTTGGGGATATTGGTAGAACAACTAGAAGCGGCGGTAATGATGGCTAGAGAGGCGCTTGTAGCAACTCCTGTAATCGAAAAATTAGAAACAGCGCTGAATCTAGCGGCGGGGATAGATCCCTACATAGAAAGTTGTACTACCACGCAATCGCCAGCATTAAGAGAAATCGCTTTAAGTACCCAAGCGGAAAAATGGAGCGAAAAGTTTGCTGATGGTGCTACTGGGCGAGAGTTAGAACAAGAAATGCTTTCGGGACACTTAGAAGGACAAGCTTTAAAAATGTTTGTTTATATGAGTCGCGCTCAAAGTATTTTAGACATTGGGATGTTTACAGGCTACTCGGCGTTAGCAATGGCGGAAGCTTTGCCAGAAAATGGACGTTTGGTAGCTTGCGAAGTGGATGCTTACGTTGCT
>CAJQOK010000416.1 GCA_905479905.1 uncultured Aliterella sp. | reverse complement strand
GTTATACGATCGCCACATTTGGGGCAAAGCTTGGCAAGAATCGTCTAAAGATCAAGTAGGCGCAATTTCGTTACTATTACGCTTGGAATTACGAGGTATAGAAGTCGGCGATCGCTGGGAGCAAATCGCACCGTACCTAACGGTAAGAATCCACGAACACGCTTTACCATTTCAAGACTTACATTATGTTTACGCTTTGGCAAGAGCAGGGAGAATTGAGTTAGTAAATGAAATGCTGTTTAGTATGCAAGCCTATACTAGGAAATCGCCGCAGCTAAAAACATGGATAGAAGTAGCATTACCCGGAGCTAGAGGAATGAATGCTCATGCAAGAGGAGATTGGGGAAATGCGATCGCCCAGCTTAGTCCGATTCTGTCACGCCTACATGAAATTGGTGGTAGTCACGCTCAACGTGACTTATTTGAGCAAGTTTATCTTGATGCTTGGCTGCGTAACGAACAAAACCATCAAGCATTGCGGATATTAGAAAAGCGCGTTGCTAAAAGTCGCTATATTCCCTCTATGCAGTGGAATAACAATCTAAGCTTACTTCAGGCAAGCTAACTCTGATTTAACTACTGTGTCGTAGACATAAGAAATCGCCCCATAATCTTCAGACTTGACAGCAACATAAGCTTGAATCCGCGCTTTGTCCATAAGATTTCGCAACAAAGCATCAGGATTTAATAGCGCAAGCCTTATAGACTCAATTACTGTTGCTCCTAAATGCTGCGCGGCTACTAATGGAGGCATTGGGCAAGCTCCAATCGACTCAATTATCCGCAAACGTAAGGTAGGTAAGTTGAGTAATTCTTGCTCTAACACAGTGCTATCAATCGCCGCATAATCTACTACACCTTCATTAACCAATTGCATAGAACGTTGATGAGAACCTGATTGTATCGCCTTACCCAAAAAACTCTTATTTTTTCCCGCTTCAAGTAGTCGATGTAGCAGTAAGTAGTAGCCGCTATTTGAGCCTGGATCGTTGTAGCACCAAGTTTTACCTTTAACGTCATCTAATGACGCAAAGCTACTATCAGCAGCAACAATAATGTCTGAGAAGTAAACCGGGCGATTTTGATAGCGTTGGGCTTGCATTACTGGTGCAACTATTGCTTCTAGTTGGTGGGGTGCAACTCTGTGATGGCGAAGGAAAGGTAAACCACAAATAAAGGCAATATCTAAACGATCTTGTAGTAATAACGGGTCTTTTAGCGGATCGTTTGGACTTTGGATAATGTCTATTTTTACATCTAATACACGGCTTAAGTATGCCCCAACGGCTTCATAAAACCAAAACATATTGGGAGCCAGATAAGAAACTAAGTTAATTTTGTCCAATCTACTCTCCAATGGGCTTGAAACTACAGTTTATCTATCGGAATATAGTATTTTAAATAAAGCCTTGGCAACTACCCAAAAAAGTAGACGGTAAAAATTGAGTAATACACAGGTAAAAGCGCGGGAAAATTTGTCAAGAGTGCGGGATCATCTAGCAAACGAGCGCACCTATTTAGCATGGATGCGATCGCGCGATCGCATTAATGGGTTTTGGAGTTGTAATAGTGCGTTTGCGTCATTTTCAAGTGCCTCAATTACCTCATCCGGGTAATGGTTGGAAATTGGGCTTAATCTTTTCTAGCGTTGGTCTAGTAACAGTTTTACTTTCAACTTGGCATTACTTTACTATCCGCCATGCTATAGATAAAGACATTTACGAACCAGGCGATCGCTGGGTAGTGTTATTTAGCATTGCAGTTATTTTATTAGGGACTGGGGTAATTTATTTTGTCTTCACTGTCCCCTTAAACTCAACAAGTCTACTTGTACCTGAATAACTCAAACGGTTTTGAAGTTACTGGCTGCGATAGTTTTCGCAGCAAACGAGTACCTAATTGAGCGCCAAATGCTCCAGCAATCCCTAATACAGAACCTTAAAATTACTATTTCTAGGTTAAGCAACACTTGCAAACGCCAAAGCTTTCCGAGGTTTGATATATACTTTTTGAGCCGAAGTCAGTTGCAAGCGGTCGAGGGTTTCCCGCGTGATATAAGCGGTTACTTCTTGACCATCCTTAAGACTTAGTTCAACTTTAACTTCCCAACCTAAATGTACAATACGATTAATTTTAGCCAGAACCGATGTTTCCTCTGGCTGGGTTTGAATTAAAACATCGTGGGGACGCAGAAAAACTTGAGAATCTAGCGAAGTAAAACTTTGGTGGTGAAAGATGTTAGAGGTACTTGGCAAAACATTGACAGGCCCGACGAAACTCATCACAAAGGCGGTAGCTGGGCGATCATAAATCTCTGCGGGCGTACCTACTTGTTCTACTCTACCTTTATTAATTACCACAATGCGATCGGCAAGTTCCATCGCTTCTTCTTGGTCATGGGTAACAAAAATAGTAGTAACATTGACGCGCGGATTCGGGAGGTCTCCTCCCGAATTAGATAGCGCGTTAACTTGTTCGTGCAACCGCCGGAGTGTTGTCCTTAGTTCTTTACGCACTTTGGCATCTAAAGCCCCAAAAGGTTCGTCTAACAGTAGTATTTGAGGTTCTACAGCCAAGGTTCGAGCCAAAGCTACCCGTTGCCTTTGCCCGCCAGACAACTGCGAGGGATAGCGATCGCCCAATCCTTGAAGTTGTACTAAGCTTAAAAGTTCTTCAACTTTAGCTCTAACTTTTGGTTTAGGAGCTTTAAGCAACTCCAATCCAAAAGCAATATTTTGGCGAATAGTCATGTGCTTAAACAGGGCGTAGTGCTGAAACACAAAACCAATACCGCGCGATCGCACACTTTTATAGGTTACATCTCTACCATTAATCTCAATCAAGCCACTATCTGGAGTTTCTAACCCAGCAATTAGCCTTAGTAAGGTAGATTTTCCCGATCCCGAAGGCCCAAGCAACGCAATCAATGAGCCAGAAGCAATCTCTAAGTTGATGCGACTGGCTGCCTGAAACGAGCCAAAAGAGCGGGAGATATTCTCAATCAAAATACCAGTCATAAATTTTTTGTAGTTACGTTTTGTGACCAACTAAACAGGAGATTATTGCATATTCCGGTTTGTCGATAGACTTACCGTAGTTTATCATTATTAGCCAAACAATCCTTGTACATTGGCTACAAAGTTATAATTTTTCTGGAATTAGATTGTAGAAATCGCTCCTAATCTCCGCGCACTTAGCTAAAAATAATATACTACGGTTTATCGAGCGGGTTAATGTACTTTAACTGCTTGCCTTTAAAGTCAGGCTGTGACATACTCATTAATTATGTTAATTACGGTATTCCTACCGGATTAGTGTAGATTACAAATTTTCCTCTATCAACCGCACAAATTAAAGGTACAAACTAACCTTGCTAAACAATTTAAGTGCTGATTTTCAGATTATTTTTGAGCGCGATCCTGCCGCCCGTAACTGGTTGGAAGTTTTATTTTGCTATCCAGGAATCCAGGCACTTTTTTGTCATCGAGTGGCGCACTTTTTATATTGCCGCCAAGTACCGTTTATTCCTCGTGGTATCTCCTATTTCGTTCGTTTTGTAACGGGGATTGAGATTCATCCAGGAGCAAAAATTGGCAAGGGTGTTTTCATCGATCATGGGATGGGGGTTGTAATTGGAGAGACTGCCATTGTGGGTGACTACAGCACAATCTATCAAGGCGTGACTTTGGGCGGTACAGGAAAAGAACAGGGAAAACGTCACCCTACCGTAGGACAAAACGTAGTATTAGGTGCAGGAGCCAAAGTTTTAGGCAATATTCAAATTGGGGATAATGTTAGGCTGGGCGCGGGTTCTGTTGTTTTGAGAGATATTCCCAGCGATTGTACTGTTGTAGGTATTCCGGGGCGAGTTGTTCGCCGTCAAGGGAAGTATATCAATCTTAATAATGACAGCTTGCCCGATCCAGAAGCCGAGATAATTCGCGCTTTATTTGACAGAATTCAATCTTTAGAAGCAGAAGTCAACCGTCTTAAGGCTCCTAGATGTTTAGCTCCTGTTACCAATACCCACAGATTTAAGCAGAAAGACAACCTGTTAATTGAGAATTTCTTGGATGGAGCGGGAATTTAGAGCGGGATTTTCAGCAATATATTGTCCTTTAATTTTAAAAACTATGACTATCTCGCTATTGACTTGCGATCGCACTATTGAACAGATAGCTTTCAAACTCCACCCCACCTAATTGACTACAGTGAGATAAAAACGCCGTTTACCCGCCGTTAGAAACCTTTGCGATTCAACAGCCCACCTTTATTACGTCGGTGTGCAATGGAATTATTCGACTTTAATGCACACCAATATAGAATTCAAAATAAATAACCTAACAAATCCACTTTTCCATCCTGCCATTTCTGCATACCAATCTGCTTAATCATCATGCAATCTGCCATTGATTCCTCGCCTATATCAATAGTTTGATGTTCATCAACCTTCATCCAACGGCAAAGATTTGTCACTGGTTGATATCCATTTTCAATATACAGACGCGAATCATCAGCAAAAAGGAGCAAAAAATCAACTTTACTTGTTCTGCCCAATTTCTCCAACTGCTGTAACAAGGTTGTGGCGATTTTCTGCCCTCGATAGGGCGAAGCTACACACAGATCGATAAGCCCAAAGATTCTTGCTGGAACCCCAGTATTAGTAATGACTCGATGTTCAACACCCATTTGTGCAATCAATTTCTCACCCGCCCACACAAGGTAACGAAACTGCGGCAAAAGCTTATAATAGCTTCGCTCTAGTGGGTAATCTGAAAACGATTCAATCAGTAATCGATTGGCGAGCTTTTGAACATCATCAGAAATTTCATACTCGCAAAGAGTTTCTATCCGCATCAGTTGAAAAATAAACAACAAACTTTTTAAATCTGCAATTTTACATACTGTATAGCGCTCATATTTGTAGAGCGTAAATTGATTTAACAAAACCAAATATTTGGCATTAATCTACAGTATTCCTAGCGACGTGCTGTAGATTAATGTCCAGGCAATGAAGTGAAATTGGATTGAAGTGGGCTAAGGAACGATTTATACAGTATTTTGAAGAAAAAGTAATTTTTAAGGATACCTCTATGCAACCCCAACATTTTGATGGGAAAAAGTACCTGCAACGGTTTATTTTGGCACTGACGCTAGTAATACTCGCCACAAGTGCGATCGCATTTCCAGCCAGTGCTACAGGTATTTATCAAATTCCCAAACTTACCCCCGGTGGTAGTCCTTGGGTAATCGACCAGTCAGAAGTATTGAGCCGAATCAACGAAAGTACAATTAGCAGCAACTTAGAAAAACTAGCAAAACAAACAGGAAACGAAGTGCGAATAGTAACAATTCGCCGCCTTGATTATGGTGAAACCCCCGAAAGCTTTGCTAAAGGACTGTTTAAAAAATGGTTTCCTACTACCGAAGCCCAAGCCAATCAAACCTTACTGGTAATAGATACCCTCAGCAGTGGGACAGCTATAGAGACTGGGGCAAAATCATTGTTAACTGATGACATCGCTTCAAGCGTAGTTAATGAAACTATCCTTGCTCCTTTAAAACAAGACGAGAAATATAATCAAGCATTTTTAGACGCAAGTAGTCGCTTAATTGCCGTATTATCTGGCGAACCCGACCCCGGC
>CAJQOK010000415.1 GCA_905479905.1 uncultured Aliterella sp. | reverse complement strand
GCAATGCAGATGTACGATGCAAAAACCGTTGCCGTTAACACTCAAGTGCGTCAGTCTTACACCCAAATAGCTCAAACGAACCCTGGAATCTATGCAAATAGAATCTTGGCATCTAAAAGAATCGCTCAAGTAGAAACAGCGATAGAGGTTTTAGGAATAGTTAAGTAAAATCTTGTTGCTGTCAATATATAGCGATCCTATAGGATTGGTAAACATTAACTGTAGGGGCGTAAGGTATTGCGCCCCTACAAGTTGGCAATTGATTTAGGATTGCTATAGGTAACTTGAAATAGCAAGCAAACTTCCATGAACCAAGGGTTAGAACCTCTAAGAATTCGCGCTAAGAATTACATTGATAACCAATTATCTACACTCCGGCAAGAAGCTTGTAACCAAATTGAAACCAGCCTGCGTCCCGGACAGCAGCAAATGGCACAATGGCTTGGTGGAGAAATGGCAGTTTCCGCCGTCCCTGGTGCGGGAAAATCTACCGGAATGGCAGCCTCCGCCGCCGTTGCGATCGCTCGTTATGGTCTTCACTCCCGTCATCAGTTAATTGTAGTAACTTTTACGCGATCGGCAGCAGCAAATATTAAAGCCAAAATTCGTTACTATCTACAAAAAAAACTATCTTTACCACCCACAGGGTTTAGCGTCCATACTCTGCATGGTTTGGCGTTAAATATTGCTAGTCGTTACCCCGATTTGGCAGGTTTGCAGTTAGATAATTCTACTTTAATTACCCCAAACCAAAGCCATCGCTTAATTCGTACTTGTGTTGAACAATGGATTGGGAGTAATCCAGGGCATTACTCTAAGTTATTACAAGGGCGGCAATTTGACGGTGAAGAAACCGAGCGCTTGCGCCGTCAATCGGTATTGCGTACCGAAGTCTTACCAGGTTTAGCTCATAGCGTCATCCGTGAAGCCAAAAGTTCTGGGATTTTACCCGCTACTTTGAGACAAGTTAGCAGTCAATCCGACGATGATTACAATATTTTGGAAATCGCTTCGGGATTGTACGAGCAGTATCAAAGCATTATGCGATCGCGCGATCTAATTGACTACGACGATATGATTTTAGGCGCTCTGCGGGTGTTAGACAATGACAGAGCTTGTCAAATTGAACAAAACCAAGTTTTTGCAGTGTTTGAAGACGAGGCGCAAGACTCCAGCCAACTGCAAACTAAGCTACTCAAAATTCTGGCGGTTAATAAAGATCATTCAACAAATTTAATTCGCGTGGGCGATCCTAATCAAGCAATAAATTCTACTTTTACTCCGGCTGATCCGATTTATTTTCGCCAATTTTGCGAACAATGCGATCGCCAAGGACACTTAGCTACGATGGATCGAGCCGGACGCAGTAGCAAAATTATTATTGACGCGGCGAACTTTACCTTGGAATGGGTAAATCGTACTTATAAAAGTAGTAAAGCTCCCTTTCGAGTCCAAAAAATTCACCCCGTAGACGCAGACGATCCCCAGAGCGATGCTAATCCCGCTCCTGAAGGTAAAGGGTTAGAACTTTATACACCGCGAGACATTCACCACACCGCTAGTTTAATTGGCGATCGCGTAATTAGTCTATTAACTGAATATAGCGATCGCTCTTGCGCGATTTTAGTGAGAGAAAATAAACAAGGTCAGTGGTTAGCAGAAAAACTTGCACCTTTATGCCAAGAGCATGAAATTAGTTTATATGAAGTCTCCGAAAGCGATCGCCGCTCTCACGTCCCGGCGGAGATTTTAGCTTGGTTGCAATTTCTCGACCGTCCCCATTCTCCTGACTATCTCAAAGCCGCCTTAGCTGTCCTTGTTCAACGTCAACTAATCGACCGTCAAGACCTCAACGCCCTAGCTTTGCTTCCCGAACAATTTATCTATCCTACTCCTTTAGATCCACCTCTTAGGGAAGCCGCGATTAAACCGCGTAATTTGTGCCATCAATTGCTCCGCGCTCGTTTGGAATTGCCACCCTATCAACTAATTTCCTTTTTGGCTTTAACTCTAAACTACGACGGAGCCGAACTTGCAACCGCCGATAAACTAGCTGAAAGAGTCGCCCAACAAACGACGGGTAATAGTTCCCTCGCGGCTATGCTAACGGTACTGAGTGAAATTGTCAGTTCCGAAAAGTTTGAGCCTGTAGAAATCGACGCTTCGGAGGAGCGTTTTACTCGTCCTGGTCAACTAACAATTATTTCCATGCACAAAGCTAAAGGACTTGATTGGGACTATGTTTTCCTACCTTTTTTACACGAGAATATTATTCCTGGTAGCTTATGGGTTCCGCCGCAAACTCATTTTTTAGGTGAATTTAGTTTGCCCGAAATCGCCCGCGCTCAAATTCGCGCCCATCTTCACGGACAAGGCGCTTTACCAGATATTGCTCAAGCTTGGGAAGATGCAAAACAACTAAAAACCGCCGAGGAATTTCGCTTACTTTATGTAGCAATGACTAGAGCTAAACGTTTATTGTGGATGTCGGCGGCACAAAAAGCGCCTTTTCTTTGGAATAAGCCCAATAGTTTAGATAATCGAGCGCCCTGTCCTGTTTTTCCGGCATTAAAGCGCCAATTTCCGAGTAGTGCGATCGCTACTGCATCGTTCCAAGCTAAATAACTGATTAGAAAAAACTTTTTGATTAAATTGTCATCTATCTAAAGACTCAATGTAGTTTCTAGGTTAGAGACTTAAACTAGACTATCAACATTTTTAACAGTAGTAAAACCGATTGCTGTTAGTAATTCTAAAAATCTAATATGACGCTTGCTTCACAACTGTTAGTATGACCAAAGTAAAGGAGGAGGAGTGGCAAGTTTCACGGGTACTATTCAAATGTTGGCGGCGTACCCCACCAGTTGTCCGCCACATCTGGCTGGTAACAATTTATTTAATTGCTTGGGCAACTCTAGACAGCATAGCTTTAGCCTTTGAAACCGCACCAGAAATCTCTGTTTGGTATCCAGCTTCAGCCCTCGATATCGTTCTTATCCTTGCTTTTGGCTGGAAATATAGCTTTGCTCTATTGCTGAGTACGTTTATCCATAACCATTTTGTTACTGGCAGAAACATTAATTGGGTGGGACTGCTGCTCTTAGAATTAGTGACAACGCTAGGGTATGGCGGCGCTTGCGCTCTCCTATTGTATAAACTGCGAATTAACCCCCGTTTGCGGCAACTGCGGGATGTAACTTGGTTTTTAGCGATCGCCGTTTTAACTGCACCATTATTTGTTGCGCTGTTACAAGCAGCAAATTTTGCTTACTTTAAGGTTGTGCCTTGGTCTAAATATTTAACAAATACCTTGCATTACTGGGCGGGAGATGCGACGGGAATTGCTATGCTTGCGCCATTTTTATTAATTTTGTTACGCAAGTTCCCCTGGATTTGGGCGACCGAAGACACACAACTAGCAAGCGGACGTAAAACGCTACTGGCATTTTCAGACATTCCCCAATTTTTGATCGAGGGATTAGCTCTAAGTTTAGGTATTTGGGCTGCCTATGGTTCGCGTCCGGGAACTAATTTAGATTACACCTATTTAGTTTTTTTACCCTCAATCTGGATCGCTATGCGGCACGGTTTTGAACGGGCGGCGGCGACAGTTTTATTTACCAACATTGCAATAGCAGTATTAGTACGGGCTAGTTTTGGTCAAGCTAATGTTTTTGCTTTGCAATTTGGCTTGATGGCAATTACGCTGACCTGCTTACTATTAGGTGGAATAACAAGCGATCGCCAGCAAAGGGAAAAAGCCTTGCGCGATTCTGCCATAAAGTTAAAACATAGCGCTTCCTACGATGCGCTGACCAATTTGCCCAACCGATCTTTGTTTAGCGATCGCTTAGAACGAGCATTTGAGTACAGCAAGCACGATCCTAATGCTTTATATGCTGTACTTTTCATTGACTTAGACCGATTTAAGATTATCAACGATAGCGTCGGACATACACTTGGCGATCGATTACTAATTGCCATTGCCCGCAAATTAGAAGATTGCCTCCGTCCGGCAGATACAGTTGCTCGTCTAGGAGGAGACGAATTTACTATCTTACTTGAAAATCTTTCCGATGTCAGCGACCCAATCAGCGTT
>CAJQOK010000414.1 GCA_905479905.1 uncultured Aliterella sp. | reverse complement strand
ATTTCTACATTACTTTGACCATCTACCGCCGTCGAGAATACTTCCGACTTCTTGGTAGGAATTGTTGTGTTGCGGGGAATGATTTTTGTCATTACGCCGCCGAGAGTTTCTACCCCTAACGATAACGGGCTAACGTCAAGCAGCAAGATCCCTGTAACATCTCCTGATAATACCCCAGCTTGAATTGCAGCCCCTACAGCTACTACTTCATCGGGGTTAACAGTTTGATTTGGATCTTTACCTAGAATCCGTTTTACTAAGTCTTGGACGGCAGGACTGCGAGTAGAACCACCAACTAATACGATTTCATTAATCGCACTTTTATCTAACTTGGCATCACGCATCGCGTTTTCTACAGGAATGCGACAGCGATCAATTAAGTCAGCGCAAAGTTCTTCAAATTTGGCACGGGTAAGCGTTGTATCTAGGTGCTTGGGCCCATCTTGGGTAGCGGTGATAAAAGGTAGGTTAATCTCTGCTTGAGTAACGCTCGATAGCTCAATCTTTGCCTTTTCTGCCGCTTCTGTTAGACGTTGCAAAGCTTGCTTATCTTTCCGCAAGTCGATACCTTCTGCCCTTCTAAACTCGTCAGCCAAGAAATCAACGATTTTTTTATCGAAGTCGTCGCCGCCCAAGTGAGTGTCACCGGAAGTCGCCAATACTTCAAATACACCATCACCAACTTCTAGCACCGATACGTCAAAGGTACCGCCACCAAGGTCAAATACTAAGATTGTTTCGTTGCTCTTTTTATCAAAACCGTAAGCCAAAGAGGCGGCGGTAGGTTCGTTAATAATCCGCAATACTTCAACTCCGGCAATCTTCCCGGCATCTTTGGTCGCTTGACGCTGGGAATCATTAAAGTACGCAGGTACGGTAATTACTGCTTGGGTGACAGTTTCGCCTAAATATTTGCTGGCATCTTCTACCAATTTCCGCAAAACTTGGGCAGAGATTTCTTCGGGGGCAAATTGCTTACCAGCGCCGGGACAGTCTAATTTAACATTGCCACTACCATCGCGAATAACTTTGTAAGAAACTTCTGTTGCTTCGTTAGCTACTTCCTCAAACCTACGTCCGATAAAACGCTTAACCGAATAAAACGTATTTTCGGGGTTCATTACCGCCTGACGTTTGGCGATTTGACCCACTAAGCGATCGCCATTTTTGGCAAAGGCAACTACCGATGGCGTTGTCCGAAACCCCTCAGCGTTAGCAATTACAGTGGGTTTGCCACCTTCCATTACTGCTACGCAAGAATTTGTTGTACCTAAGTCAATTCCAACTACTTTTGCCATTGGAGATATTTGGCTCCCTATAACTACTTAAACTTTATGGACAATACAAAACTACTAATTGTACTCAGTACGCTAATTTTTGTACTAATTTATATACTGAGCTTGTAGCGCCAAGGCTTCCTAGGGGGGTTTTCCGAACCTGGAGTAGGGCGGTCAACTTCTAGTGATTGGCTAACAAAATCATCGTTAAATTGCCGTTTTTTACTTTCACTATTGTTAATGTAAGTAAATTCAGGGTTTGAGTAATTAGTGCGAACCGTAATTTAATAGTTGTGTTTGCCGTCCGTAGCCTGTTTTTGGCAAAGTCTTCGAGTGATAAAAGATAAATTTTGCTCGCATAACCCATCAAAGTAGCTAAATATATATCATTTATCGCCCTGCTTACTTTGATAGGCTGGAAAGTAACTACCCTTAGATGCGTGGTCGGCAACTTGCCAATCTGTAAGATTTCCGTCACAAAAGGGGATGAAATATCTCCTAGTTTTCCCCTTTCATATAGGGATAAACGGGAATATCGCGCAATCTAGCTACTGATTCAAAGATTTTACCCTCGTCCTTTAAATCTCAAAATATTTTCAAGTCTCGTTTGGAGCCAATCAAGCGGTATCAGACTTTGGATTCTTATTATGTTAAGCAAACTATTAAAGCAGCGTTACCAAATTGTTGAAGTTCTAAAAGCGGGGGGATTTTCTCAAACCTACCTTGCTAAAGATATCCTCCAACCAAATTATCCTAAATGTATTGTCAAACAACTATTACTAACAGGCAATAACTCCCTAGAGAATGTCAAAAAGTCCCTACTTAGAGAAGTAGAGGCCCTAAAAACTCTTGGCAACTATGACGGCGTGCCTCGGCTTTTGGCTGGCTTTGAAGAAAACCAGGAATTTTATTTAGTTCAAGAGTTGATTGAGGGATATTCTCTATCTACAGAAATCTATCCTGGCTGTTGTTGGAGCGAAAGTCGGGTGATTCAACTTCTTTGCGAAGTATTAGAAATCTTAGCTATAGTCCATAGTTATGGATTGGTTCATCGAGACATCAAGCCAAGCAATTTAATTAGACAAAACGGTACTCACAAATTAGTTTTGATTGATTTTGGTGCAGCCAAACAAACTTGGAGGCAAGTAGTTACAGACAAAGAAAAAACTTATACTAATTTTGCCGTTGGTATCAGCGCAACGATCGCTATTGGTACGCCGGGATATATGCCTGCCGAGCAAGAGCGCGGTATTCCTAAACCTAGTAGTGATATTTATGCTTTGGGGATGATGGCGATTCAAGCCTTGACGGGGTTGAGTCCTACCCAATTGTTAGAGGACTCGGAAACAGGAGAAGTTTTGTGGCAGCAGCACGTTGAAGTTACCCCTGCCCTTGCTAAGATTTTAAACAAAATGGTGTGTTTTTACTTTAAAGACCGTTATCAATCGGCTACAGACACTTTACACGCCCTCCAGTCTTTAGTTAATCTACCTACTTCAGCGCGGCAAGAAATCCCCGCACCTGTAGTTGTTAACCTTTCTCTACCACTTGAGCGCAAGTTTAAAATCAAACCAAAGCTATCTGTGCTTTTCAGTGCGATCGCCTCTCTATTAACTTTAACGGTCGGTGGCTACTATTTGCTCCCAGCGCCTTTTCCTATTCGTACC
>CAJQOK010000413.1 GCA_905479905.1 uncultured Aliterella sp. | reverse complement strand
CCAGCATAACGTCTGTAATCTTTACGATCTTCTATCCATACGGGTTTATCGCTACCGTGTAAAACTATTTGCTGCTGCTCGTCAGTGAGTTTGTGCCACAGAGTTTGAATCTCAAAGCCGTGCGCTTGTCCGACACTATAAAGCAGTGATAGGTAGTAAGAGTTATCTTTTTCTGACCAAGGAGCAATCGCCGCATATACAGGTGCTTGGGGGTCTGGAACTACAAGTTCGGCTGCAAACTTCTGCAAGCTACCCAATCCGTGACAGTTTGGACACGCACCATAGGGAGAATTAAAAGAAAACAAACGCGGTGATAATTCTTCCATAACTGCGCCATGTACTGGACAGGCGAAGTTTTCGGAAAAAATCAACTCTTGTTGATAGGAATTAGGTGCATTTGTAGAGGTTAAATCGTCATTTTCATTTGCTATTTTTTCGCTAGTTAGGTTATACTTACTATCAGGCTGGACTCCACCTGCCTCACCCAATGTATCATTTAGTAAGTCAACCACCGCAATTCCACTAGAAAGACGCAAGCAAGTAGTTAGAGAATCAGATAGACGCTCTGCAATACCTGGCTTTTTAATTAGGCGGTCAATAACAATTTCAATAGTATGGGTATAATTTTTATCTAAGTCGATGTTGTCGGATAGCTCTCGAACCTCATTATTTACCCTCACTCTCACCCAACCTTCGGAAGCTAAACTAGAGAGTAATTTGCGATGAGTACCCTTTTTACCGCGAATGACGGGAGCAAGGATTTGAAAGCGCGTACCGTCGGGCAACTCCTGAATGCGATCGCACATTTGATCGACAGTTTGGGGGGCAATAGAGCGATCGCAAATTGGACAATGAGGTTCTCCCGCTCGTCCAAATAACAAACGCAAATAGTCGTAAATCTCTGTAACTGTACCCACCGTAGAGCGAGGATTGTGGGAAGTAGATTTTTGATCGATAGAAATAGCCGGACTCAAACCTTCAATAGCTTCAACATCCGGTTTATCTAGTTGTCCCAAAAATTGTCTAGCATAGGCGCTAAGAGATTCTACATAACGGCGCTGACCTTCGGCGAAGATAGTATCAAAAGCTAGGGAAGACTTACCTGAACCGGAAACCCCTGTAAAGACAATTAAGCGATCGCGCGGAAGTTCTAAATCGATGTTTTTGAGGTTGTGTTGTCTAGCGCCACGAATGCGAATAGTATTGTTATCGGAAGTATTGGCAGAAGGAGACATAAAAGCAGCGCGTAATAGTCCTTAATAATTTTAACGCTGCCGTCTGCTCATCACTTGTCAAGCATCGAAAGCAATCAGTTTCAGGTGACTAGGATTAGCAATCAATTCCTTGGCTAATAAATACCCCGCAATAGTCCAAGTTTGAAACTTTCGCGCTTCTTTACCAATTAAGCGACCATCGGGGCCATCGTAGTATTCAGGCCAGTTGTCTTCTAGCAGTCTTCTTTCGGCAATTGCGATCGCATGATAGGCTAATTCGCCCCTATCCATTTTTTTAGCTGCCGCCGTCAACATCCATAATAAAACTGGCCAACTTCCGCCATTGTGATAAGACCAAGGACGATTTTTTGGATCTGCCCCTGTGACAATTCTCCATTCAACATCTTCTAAGGCTGGATAACAAAGTTTCATCGGCATTTCACCAATTAAATCGCTCCAACGCAATTCAATTAAGTTTAAAATTTTATGAGATTGTTGCTCGTTAGTTAAAGAAGAAACAATCGCCATCAAATTACCCAAAGAAAAAAACCGACAGTCTAGCTGACTTGGCCCTAAATTTCCCGCTAAGTAGCCGCCAGCTTCGGGTAGCCATTTCGCCAGTCGATAAAAAGGGATAGAGTCAGAATAAATATTGAACTGATTAAGGACTTCTTCTCCGTACTCCTCTACTTGAAAGCGATAAATTACATTCAACCGCTCGGCATCTAACCAGTAATTTTCCCGGAGTTGCTTGAGTAAGGGATCTAAGCGGTTACGCACAGCTTGAATAATTGCTTGATTTTCTCTAATTGGAGTTAGCAATTCTAAGCTGGCTTTTAACGCTACATAAAACAACGATTGAATATCTATAGGGTGTCCGTACAGTCCCAAACGACGGTCAATCATACTCGCGCCATCGGGAACTAATACCATTGGATACATATCAAAGCGAGTAACTAAGCATAGTTCTAAGATTAATCGGATACCTTCTTGAAGGTCGCCACCAGAAGCAAACTCTTTACTGCCAGTAGAAATAGTATAAGCGCGTAATAAAATAATCCACCACAAACCCGCATCTGCTGGCGCAACTCTCCCGATCGCATGATCGCCAAAGTCAGCTTTTAGGTATTCCTGTCCATTAGCAAACCCAATTTTAAAACTAGCTGGCATTAACCCACGACTAGGCTTTAAACAATCTAACTGGGTTGTTTTTGGCTGCAATTTTAGCGTTTCTTCCAAAAAGAAGCGCACAATATCGCTTTTCCCTTTGATCAGAAAAACGAGCGCTGAAGATACAAAATCTCGAATAAAACACTGATCGTAATTTGCAGCATCAATACCTGGATCAAGAGCAGCTATAGTGCCAATGGGTTTCTCATGGTAATAAATAATTGACTTTTCCAGTGTTTCCCATGCTTGTTCTTCTATGGCTAAAGATAGTTCGCTCAACTTCTCACGGATCCTTGTAGCTTTATAGCTTGAGGATAAACAAAGATTTCAATTAGAGCAAATATTTAAGGTTTTTCCCCTATAAACTGCTATTTACAATACCTTTCTCTCTATTTTGGTTGAAGTTTTGGCACATTGTATCATCTAGGATAATTACGGTTTGGTTGAGCCTAAAAATATCTAGAGAGGGTTGTAAGATGAAGCTAGATGGTAAAATTGCTATAGTCACAGGTAGCGGTCAAGGAATTGGTCAAGAAATCGCAATTAGTCTTGCTGCCGCCGGAGCAAGTGTTGTTATTAACTATCGCTCTGACATTATTGAAGCCCAAGAAACTTTAAAACAAGTAGAAGCCACCGGAAGCAAAGGCTTTATTGTTAAAGCAGATGTCAGCGTTGTTAACGATATTCGTCAGCTAATTGATCGAGCAATTGAACATTTTGGTCAGCTAGATATTTTAGTAAATAATGCCGGAATAGAAACCCATGCAGCTTTTTGGGAAGTTACCGAAGAAGATTATGACAAGGTGCTAGATATTAACTTAAAAGGTTGCTTTTTTGCAACGCAATTTTTTGTCCAGCATCTAATGCAAACAAAGCGTACTGGGAAAATTATTAATATCAGTTCAGTACACGAAGAACTACCTTTTCCCAATTTTACAGCATACTGTGCCAGTAAAGGCGGTTTAAAGATGATGACTCGCAACTTAGCTGTAGAATTGGGCCCTTACGGTATTACTATCAATAACGTAGCACCGGGGGCGATCGCAACCCCTATGAATAGTAAACTATTAAACGATCCTACCGCTCTAGGCGCTTTGCTCAAAAATATTCCTCTCAATCGTTTAGGACAACCTAAAGATGTTAGTGCGATTTCTACTTTTTTAGCTTCTTCTGACGCTGACTACATAACTGGTGCAACATTCTTTGTTGATGGTGGGCTACTTTGGAATTATCAAGAGCAATAGGGAATTGGTAATTGGTAATTGGGAATTGGTAATTGGTAATTGGTAATTGGGAATTGGTAATTGGTAATTGGTAATAATTTCCAATTCCCAACGCGGTAGGAATGAAGAGGATACAGGAGAGTAGAGATAAGGAAAAATCATCCTACTTTCAGCAACTCCATAAAAATAACTCTTGGCGTATGGATTTCCAAGAGTTGTTTACAGCAGATTTAAGGCTTTGTTACTACGCTTATTGGCCCATTTACTAAGGCTTGACAAGCTAACCGATAAGTGCTAGGTTTTTTCTTAAACTTGCGATTTTCAACGTCTGTGCGCGGCGATATATTTTCTAGACCTTCGGTTATCTCTACAATGCACGTGCTGCACTGTCCATAGCCGCCGCAGTTCATCATTTTACCTTTCCAAGTATAAAGGTCTATCCCGTTTTCCATTGCTTTGATGCGAAGGTTTGCTCCATCGGCGGCGATCGCTTCAATATTTTCTTTAACAAATTTGATATTAGCCATTTATTCCCTAATTAACTGCCCTTGATGCAATTTTTGATGCAGTCCAACACCTAAAAATCTTCACTTGCTGCCTGTTGTCTCAATTAAACACCAACACTTAACTAATTTTGCTTTGTCAAGCTTCTCTTAAGTGATAGATTTGATTTTTTACAACTTGCGCTAAAATTAAGCATACCAAATATTTAGATAACTTAATAAATCCCTACAAAAATTGTAAGTTCGGGGAATTAAAAACTAATATTTGCCTCCCTAGGGACGGTAATAATACATAAGTGCCTTGATAGGAGCGGAATTAATGATTGAAATCGCTAAAATGCCCAAGTTAGCAAAAATTAACCTTAATCAATATCACCGCTACTTAGGGAGTGTTTTAGTAGTTGGAGTAGCAATAATTACCAGTAGTTGTACGCCTAAAGAAGCCGCCGACGCACAATCGCAAGAAAAAAATCGACCTACGGCGGTAAATGTAGGAGTTTCTAAGACAGAAACATTAACCCCATCGCCCACGTATACGGGGACTACAGAACCAATTAGAACTGTGTCAATGCGGAGTCAAGTAGAAGGGCAATTATTAGGATTAAATGTGGATGTAGGGGATGAGGTCAAGCAAGGGCAAATAGTCGCTCAATTAGATGATTCAATTTTGAGAACGCAATTAAACGCAGCAGAAGCGGAACTTGCAGCATTAAAATCGGAAGTAGCTAGAAGCAATAGTCAAGTAAGTAACGCCCGCGCCTTAGTAGAAAGCGCCAGATTAGCATTGACTCAAGCCCAAGCCGATTCTCAAAGGCAGCAAAGCTTACTTAGGGAAGGAGCGATCGCATTTTCAACAGCCCAGCAGACCCAAACAGAAGCCCGTACAGCCGCTCAAAGATTGCGCGCCGCACAGCAAACAGTAACCACCGAACAACAAGCCGTAGCCGCCGCCCAAGGTAGGGTAATTGCCCAGCAAGCGGTAGTAACCCAAGAACAAAAAAGGCGATCGTATACTCGGTTAATAGCGCCAATTTCTGGAATAGTCTTACAAAGACTGCAAGAACCCGGCGATTTAATCCAGCCTGGTAACGAAGTATTGCAAATTGCCGATTTTAGCCGCATCCAAGTACGAGTTGAAGTGTCAGACAAACAACTGGGAAATATAAGTACAGGGCAATCGGTAAGTGTAAAACTAGATGCTTTTCCCCAAGAAACTTTAAGCGGACAAGTTACCCGTATTTACCCCGCCGCCGATGCTACAGCGCGTTTAGTGCCAATAGAAGTAGTGATTCCCAATAGTAATGGCATTGGTAGTGGTTTGCTGGCAAGAGTAAGTTTTATTAGTTCAAACCAAGAATCTGTTGTTGTACCGCAATCGGCTTTGGCGGGTGGACAAAAGGAAAGTAATACAGGGACGGTGTTTATAGTTACTCAAGAAGCCGAGAGTAAAGCAAAAGTTGTCGCTCGTCCGGTGACATTAGGCGATCGCGCAGATGGCAAAGTAGAAGTTTTATCAGGGCTAAAAGTAGGGGAAAGATATGTAACTGCTAGTAGCAAACCATTAAAAAATGGCGAAACTGTAAATTTATCAATTCTTTCAGAGAAACCAGCACCAAAAGGATAGTAAGTAATGCAGGACAACGGGAAAAACGCAGGATTTAGTATTAGTGCGATCGCAATTCGACAGCATATTGGTACTTTAATGCTGACTGTTGCTGTAGTTGTGTTGGGAATATTCTTTTTTACAACTATTCAAGTTGACTTACTCCCCTCCATTACTTATCCCCGAATTGGTGTCAGGCTTGATGCACCAGGCATTTCTCCCGAAGTCGCGGTTGATGAAATTACTAGACCTTTAGAGGAAGCATTAGCAGCAACAGAAAATGTCCAACAAGTGTTTTCTCGCACTCGTGAAGGACAAGTAAGCCTCGATTTATTCTTTCAGCCGGGGGGAGACATTGACCAAGCCCTTAACGATGCTACGGCGGCTTTCAACCGCGCTAGAGGCAATCTTCCTGATACTGTTGAAGAACCGCGTGTCTTTAAGTTCGATCCTTCTCAGTTACCTGTTTACGAATTGGCGCTAACTTCTACCTCCTTGCAAGGAAAAGATTTGCGGGTGTTTGCAGACGAAGAATTATCCCGCGAATTAAGTGTTGTTCCTGGGGTAGCTTCGGTAGATGTATCAGGGGCGGCGGAGGAGGAAGTAAGTGTAAACGTTGACCTCAATAGATTGCAAGCTGTAGGAGTTGGTTTAGTAGATGTTTTAGATGGTTTAAGAGCGCGCAATCAAGACATTTCGGGCGGACGCATTCAAGGAGAAAATTCTGAGCCATTAACCAGGACTGTAGGGCGGTTTCAAAATGCGGAAGAAATTAATAATTTATCTTTTGATGTAGCCGCAGCTAATACAGATAGTCCCCGTCGCCGCGTCTATTTAAGAGACTTTGCCCAAGTAATTGATGGTACTGAAGAACAAAGAGTTTCAGTTTTTCTCAACCGTCAACCCGCCGTAAAACTATCCATTCAAAAACAACCTGATGCTAATACTATCAACATTGTAGATAGGGTAAAAGTACGAATTGAGGAGTTGCGACAGTCCGGTTTGATTCCCGCAGATATGGTTATAACGCCAACTTTGGACGAATCTAAATTTATTCGTAATTCTTTAGCAGACGTTACAAACTCCGCCATTACAGGGGCATTACTTGCCGCCGCCGCCGTATTGTTATTTTTAGGCTCATTACGACAAACTTTTATTATTACCTTGGCAATTCCGCTTTGTACGTTGGCGGCAATTATTTTAATGAGCCTGTTCGGTTTAACTTTAAATGTATTTAGTCTGGCAGGTTTAACTTTAGGAATTGGTCAAGCCATTGATACATCTGTTGTAATTTTAGAAAATATTGCTGTCAATACTAACAAAAATTCGGGAGGCGATCGCCCATCAACAGCTACAGAAATTAGATATAATGCTCAAGAAGCGGCTCAAGAAGTAGAATCAGCCCTTGTAGCCGCAACTAGCGCCAATTTAGTCTCGGTACTGCCATTTTTGCTCATTGGTGGCTTTATTTCCCTGCTATTTAACGAATTAATTTTAACTATTAGTTTTGCCGTTGCAGCTAGTCTTTTAGTAGCAATTACCATAGTACCGATGCTGGCTTCTCGGTTATTATCAATTCCTTGGTCTAGTCGAGTCAGCGAGTTTTGGCTGATTCGCAACTTTAATCGCAGCTTTGAAGCCGCGACGGGAGGATACGCTAGATTTTTAGGGCGAGTGGTACGTTATCGCCTGCTTGTAGTTGCAATTGCCGTAATGATTCTAGGTGGCGGTACGGTGTGGATGATTGGGCAAATTCCCCAAGAAATTCTCCCCCGCATTAGTACAGGACAAGTCAACCTCCGGGCGCAATTTCCCCCCGGTACGCCTTTAGCCACAAGTCAACAAGTAATGGAAATTGTTGATGGTATCCTTCGCAAACAGCCCGAAACGGAGTATGTTTTTTCTACAGTGGGGGGTTCTTTATTTGGTAGCAATACAACGGCAAATCCTTTACGCAGTAGCAGTACAATTACCCTTAAACCGGGGGAAGATACCGAGGCTTTTGTTGAAAAAGTTAAACCCCAATTTGCCAAACTAAATTTAGTCGGAATTAGGTTAAACGTAACTCCAGGTCAAGTACGAGGTTTAATTTTAACTAATACTCCCGCTCAAGGATCGGAAATTGATGTAATTTTAGAAGGTGAGAGCGATCGCACTTTACAAGCAGGAGGCGCTCAAGTAATGCAAGCTTTAGAAAGCGCTAAACTTGCCCAATTTCGCCCCGATGCTGACCCACGCCAACCAGAAATTCAAATTCGCCCCGATTGGGAACGAGTAGCAGACTTAGGGCTAACAACCCAAAATATTGGCGATACAATTCAAACTGCTATTGAAGGTTCTGTACCTACTCAAATTCAACGGGGAAATCGTTTAGTTGATGTGCGCGTACAATTTGAGCGATCGTCTATTAACCAACCTTCCCAATTAGAAAGCTTGCCTTTATTTGTGCAAAATAACAAACAAATTCGGTTAGCAGATATTGCCACAATCGAAACTGGACAAGCGCCGGGAGAAGTGCAAAGAATTAATCAAAGACAAGCTTTTATTATTGCGGGAAACCTTAGCGAAGGAGCGAGTTTAGGCGATGCACTTACTGAAGTACAGCAACTTTTAAGTAACGTGCAGTTACCTGAAGGTGTTTCTATTGTTCCGAGTGCGGCGGCGAAGACTAATCAAGCGTTGCAGAAGTCTTTACAGCTATTGGGAGGACTTGCAACTTTCTTGATTTTTGTGGTTATTTCTGTACAATACAACTCGCTAATCGATCCGTTGGTAATTATGCTAACAGTACCTTTGGCTTTAGCTGGTGGGTTATTTGGGCTTTATATTACCAATACTGCGATCGGTGCAACAGTATTAGTTGGTGCTGTATTGTTGGTGGGTATAGTCGTAAACGCGGCTATTTTGATGGTAGAACTAGCTAATCAAATTTTGCAACAGCAAAACGACCCTATCTCGACCCAAGAAGCTCATATGGCGGCGATTTTGCAAGCTGCACCCCAACGTTTGCGCCCGATTATGATGACGACTGTTACAACTATCTTGGGCTTGTTTCCCTTGGCGTTAGGAATTGGGGAAGGTGCAGAATTTTTGCAACCATTAGGAATTGTTGTTTTTAGTGGTATGGCGATCGCAACACTACTCACTTTATTTATCATCCCTTGCTTTTATATAATGCTGCACGGTGTTTTTGACACTGATTGGATAAAGCTAGTTCGTGTCAAGTCTAAAACAATCTTTAAATTGTTAAATCGTAAAAATACAGCAGCCCAGAAGAAGAATAAAAGAGTCAATTAACGCTCTTGGTAGCTAATTGCTTTTGCTCTATTAATAGCTAAAATCACTAATTATTCAGCTATCTTTACTTTCTTAAGCTGGATAACTAGACATATTACCTAATTTTAGAAAATGTATAGAGATAAATCTTTCTACATTTTTGATGAGAATTTTTTAGACTTGCCTTCATCATTTATTTATATATTTATACGGTAAGCTTCATCTTAGCTTCATAAACTCCTCAAAATACATTGTTAGTATTGCGTAAGAGAGTAAACTCAAACGGTCTTCAGACCAGCTTTTTCTATCGTGATTACAGCAAAAAGCTATAGAAACTGGATACAAGAAAACCGCTACCGCAGCCGGGGAAGCATATATTTATTTGCCCCGATGGTGGAATTTAATATTATGTCAAATGTCGGAGATTGTCCCCCATAAATTGGGCAGATAATTCTAGAAACTTCATAAATTTGGGAAGTATCGCTCTTAATTCAGCGCTAAAAAAGGCATTTTTAGTATTGTGGTTACTAAATAAAAATCAAGCTATCAATTTTACTAATTGATTAAAGCTACTGCATAATTGGCTGCAAATGTCAATGATATATTTAGGCGCAAGCTAGAGAAAACTGTTTAATTAAGCAGCAAGTTTTTTGAGCGAAGCCCGGTTACGGGCTTGTGGCTCTATCGCATCCTGCACCAAATTTTAAAATATTAGTCTCAATTTCGCCTTTATTGACAACAAGGCATGAGCTTATTACGTCAATACTGAGCAACTGCACTTCATAAATCGAACATTAGAGCTATAAAACCATGATCTTCAATGACACTGCTAAGTTGATCCGTGCAAAAGAGCTTTTAGTGACTACTTGTGTGAATTGGATTCCGGTAATCGCTGGTGGAGTCTTCATCCGAAATCTTGCTTACCGTCTACTTTTAAAAAAAATGGGAGCTTCAGTTTACATTCAAGATGGCGCTGAATTTACTGGGGTCAGCAACATTGAAATTGGCAGCGAATCGTTTATTGCTCGTGGTGCGAGTATAATTATCCGTAATCTCAGTAGTAGGGTGCGGATTGGAGAAAAAGTTAAGCTTGACAAAGGAGTCTGTATTACTACTGTGGGTGATAACTGTTGTATTGAAATTGACGAAAATACATTTATTGGCCCTTATACCTGCATAGGAGGCCCAGGGAATGTCAAAATTGGGAAGTATTGTTTAATTGCGGCACATTCAGGCATTATTGCTAATAATCACATTTTTGCCGATCCTATAGAGATGATTCGCCTCCAAGGATTAACTCGCCAGGGGGTAGTAATTGGAGATAATTGTTGGCTGGGTTATGGAGTCAAAGTATTAGATGGCGTAACTATTGGTGAAGGTAGTGTAATTGGAGCCGGAGCCGTAGTAACTAAAGATATTCCTCCTTATTCTATTGCTGTTGGCGTACCTGCTAAAGTAGTTCGCAGCCGCCAGCTTGGGGAAAAGCAATTTACGAATTGGAGAGATGCAAATTAGAAAAGGTCGTATCCCGAACCATACTGCCATTTGTCTAACATTCGATGATAATAATATTGCTGTGAGGGGGATAAATATTTTATCCATCCTTGCAGCTTTACACCCAAATTAAACAAAACTGTATAAATTCCTAAGTTGATGTAATGCCAAGTCCAATCAAACAAGCTAAGTATCCCAACTTGGGGAATAACTTGAGCAATTAATAAGGGATAATTGAGAGCAGTTTTAAGTAAGGTTTGTGTCAAGCCAGAAAACTGCACTACATCTTGCAAAAAA
>CAJQOK010000412.1 GCA_905479905.1 uncultured Aliterella sp. | reverse complement strand
CGTTCTCTACGTTTGTGGCGAAGAATCTGGGCAACAAGTCAAGCTCCGAGCTTCTAGGTTAGGGGTTTTTAACAAATTGCAATCTTTAGATCAGGTGGTTGAAACAACTACCAATAAACGAGACGGGGCGGATCTTTATGTTTTGCCAGAGACAGATTTAGAAGAAATTTTGCGCGAATTAGAATCGCTCAAGCCAAACGTGGCGGTAATTGATAGTATTCAAACAATTTACTTACCTTCTATGACTTCTGCGCCGGGTTCGGTGGCGCAGGTGCGAGAATGTACGGCGGCTTTGATGAAAGTAGCCAAGCGCGAAGACATTACACTACTAATTGTCGGTCACGTAACCAAAGAAGGCGCGATCGCTGGGCCCAAAGTATTAGAGCATTTAGTCGATACGGTACTATATTTTGAAGGCGATCGCTTTGCTTCTCACCGCTTGCTGCGATCGGTCAAAAATCGCTTTGGCGCAACTCACGAAATTGGCGTATTTGAAATGGTCGAACAAGGCTTAAGAGAAGTTGCTAACCCCTCAGAATTGTTTTTAGGCACTCGCGATCAAAGTACCCCCGGAACTGCCCTTGTCGTCGCCTGTGAAGGTACTCGCCCCATTGTCGTAGAGTTGCAAGCCTTGGTAAGCCCTACTAGCTACAGTTCTCCCCGCCGCTCTACTACAGGAGTTGACTACAATCGACTATTGCAGATTTTGGCAGTTTTAGAAAAACGGGTAGGCATTCCTTTATCAAAATTAGATACTTACGTCGCCTCAGCCGGGGGTTTAAATGTTGAAGAACCTGCGGTAGACTTGGGGATAGCGATCGCCGTTGTCGCAAGTTTCCGCGATCGCGTTGTCGATCCGCATACCGTATTAATGGGTGAAGTTGGTTTAGGCGGACAAATTCGCCCAGTTTCGCAAATGGAACTACGATTGAAAGAGGCAGCAAAACTTGGTTTTAAACGGGCGATCGTCCCCAATGGTCAAAACTACCCCGATATTAGCAGTTTAGAAATTATCCCCGTAGCTAAAGTCATTATGCCATCATTGCTGCTATTCCACCGCAACACTTAGCAGAATTCGATTTACCTGATGAAGAAGACGAAACTTAAACAATTATCAACAGTTACTTGTTAATTGAAACTATGATGCGCTCTCTCCAAGTAAAACTACTACTCCCGCTAACGTTCCTTGTCATTACCCTTGGGTGTTTCGCTCAAAAAGTAGCAACCAACTCCAATTTGCCTTCAAAGGCGACACCACAATTAGCAATAGCAGCACCATTGAAAGCTGCAAAACCTGCCTATGCTTTTGTGGATAGTCTTTGTGTTAACACTCATTGGCATTATAACGACACTCCTTACTGGCAAAGATACAACGAGGTCAAACAAAAATTAGTCGCTCTTGGTATTCGTCATATCCGCGAGGGTGGGACAAGCGACGATACAATTGCCAAACTAAAAGAATTAGGGCGTTTGGGCATCAAGACTACCTATGTCATAAGTCCCAATCTTGGAAGTGTCCCTAATTCATCCTACTGGGCTAACGAGCCTACCTACAATATTAACGATTTTGTTAAAAACAAAGTTGGGACTAATGCCATTGATGCGGTAGAAATTTCTAATGAAATCGATCTTAACTACTCAAATTTCTATTGGCGTAAAGGCGACAGGGAGAAACTCAACGATGATCCTAAATCGCCCTTATACTGGGTTTCCTATATTGAAAGCTTGACTAAAGATACCTACAAAGCTTTGAAGAGCGATCGCGCTACGGCTGGAATTAAAATCATTGGGCCTTCTTTAGGTCGTACCTACGGTTATGACACTAAATCACCTTTGGGAAATTTAAGCCAATATGTAGATTGGGGAAATTTTCATCCTTACCCTAATAATGGCAATACTTTTACTAATCCGTTTAAGTACAATACTATCGAAAAATACTACTGGCATAGCAACTTTCCCTCTGTAAATATGGACAAAAATCCTTTTACTTTCGATGTTTACTCTCCACCTTTTAAGGGTAAGCCAATGGTAGCAACAGAAACAGGTTACTTTACCAATAAAGATAAAAGAGGTATTTCTGAAAAGGTGCATGGCAAATATATGCCGCGTTTGTTTTTAGAATACTTCCGCCTGGGTATTCCCCGCACTTGCTCTTATGAATTGGTAGATGAGTGGAATCAGCCTGACAGTTCTGAAGCTAACTACGGACTATTACGCCATAACTTAAGTCCAAAACCAGCCTACACCGCCTTAAAAAATTTAATTAGCCTCCTTAACGATCCTCAAGGCTCGAAAATTATTCCCAGAGCTTTAAACTACAATCTTTCGATCAAAGCGCCACCAGGCTATGATCGCACGGAGTACGTACACGACCTTTTATTGCAAAAG
The DNA here is from genome assembly GCA_905479905.1 of uncultured Aliterella sp. Taxonomy (GTDB): domain Bacteria; phylum Cyanobacteriota; class Cyanobacteriia; order Cyanobacteriales; family Chroococcidiopsidaceae; genus Aliterella. Next base: position 5,126 of record CAJQOK010000412.1, on the reverse strand, counting down.
CGCGATGGCAATTTTTACTTAGTTCTATGGCACGAAATTTCTAATGGCGATATCAGTGCTATCCCAGTTAGAGAAATAAATCCGCCACCCATGCCAACCCAGGTAAATTTATCTACCCCATTGAGTAGTGCTACCATCTACACTCTAGATGATGCCGGCAATTTGTCTAACAAAGCTGCCACGATTAAGAATAATAAAATTAGCCTCAATGTCACCGATAAAGCAACAATCATCAAGCTCGTACCGCGCAAATAACTGGCTATACTAGCTTGGTTTCAGGCAATCTTTAACCAATAACTTATAATTTACTTCTTTAGGTAGAGGAATTAACGATGGGATATACAGTGTTTCCGAGTGATAACAGTTTAAATAGCATTCGGGTTGAATGTTAATTAATTGGTATACCTTGATACCTAAACAAGGTTAAAGATAGGTTAAGAAGTTAGAATAAAGTTGATATTACCGCTACGTGAAAGACGCTTAGGTGATTTTGCTTTTAAAAGCCCGATTTATCTCTTTGTAATCATTAAATTCTCATTTAAAAAATATATGATTTAAAAAATCAGGAGCAACAGTGGATAATAAAACAGACTTTCTCTATCCGCGCAGTCGCTACTACGGTCAAGTTAAGCCAGAAAACTTAGTTTTTAATGCAAATTTACAAGAATTTGCCCAAAGAGTAAGTTATATTTGCAACTTGGAGACGGCGGGTAAACTTTCTCCTGAAGAATCTTATCAGAAAATTCGCGCTCTTTGGAAGCAACTCAAACGCTCTAAACAACAGCTAGGAATTGGTAGTAAACCTTTTGAAGGTGACGATAATAATGGTGAAAGTTGAAAAATAGTCTTAGATAGACGAGTTTGGGCGATCGCACGGCGGCGAAATAACGTCAAAGTCTAAAAAGTTTATCAGTTACGACTTGCAATTACTTTAGTTCTAAGAATAAGCCATACATCGACTTCTAACTTTTTCATAGTAAGCAACTAACTGACTCGTAGCGGCAGCCCATCCCCAGCGCTCAGCTTCTAGGCGCGCGTTTCGGCGGATAGTTTCCCGTTCTTGGGCTTGGGCTAGTAATCGCTCGGTAGCAACAATAGCCCCCTCATCTCCTGTTTGCGGGTCGAATAAAAACCCATTTACCCCCGATGTGACAATATCTGGGATACCCCCCGAACTAGCTGCAACTACAGGACATCCCGCCGCCATAGCTTCAAGCAATACGAGTCCCAGGGTTTCAGTGCGGGAAGGAAAGATAAAAGCATCCGCCGAAGCAAAAGCTGAACCTAAATCTCTCCCGGTGAGATAACCAACAAAGTGGGTAGGAGTACCCGCAAAATGCTGTTCTAACGTGGCACGATTGGGCCCATCGCCTACTAAGGCTAAACGTGCATTGGGGATAGCTTTAAGAACTGGTTTAATCCGCTCGATTTCTTTTTCTGCCGACAGCCGCCCAACGTACAATAGTAAGGGATGTTGGGGAAAACCTTGGCTAAGGTGCGATCGCATTTCATCGGTTGCAAGTTCAGGATGAAACAACTCTGTATCTACGCCCTTTTGCCACAAATCTACTCTTTCAATGCCATGAGCGGTTAATTCTGCCACCATTGCTGTTGAAGTACACAAGTTTAGCTGTGCTTGATTGTGAGCAGATTTGAGCAACTCCCACAACAAACCCTCCAGCATTCCTAAGTTGTAATGATGCAGGTATTGCGGTAAATGAGTATGGTAAGAAGCCACTAAAGGAATTTTTAAAGACTTGCCATAATACAAGCCAGCCAAGCCTAAAACGGCGGGATTTACTACATGAATAATATCGGGCTTAAACTCCTCTAGAGCATGACCAATCGCAGGTCTAGGCAATGCCATTTTTAGTTCTGGGTACATAGGCAAAGGAAACCCCGTCACACCGTACACTCTAGCCCCTTTGTACTCGGTTATTCCCCCATCGGGGGCAAAAACAATTACTTCATTACCACTGCGCTGCAAATGCTCTACAGTATGGCGCAGCCGCGTTACAATCCCATCAACTTTAGGCAAAAACGTTTCAGTAAATAAAGCAATTCGCATACAAAAAACTGTTAATTACAGGCAGGATTTGGGGCTAGTTCTAGTTTGATAGTGGTATCAAGATTGAGAACAGGGTAAACCGTTTCGCGTGGTGCGATCAATTAGGTACAGTCACCAATATTTTGGTGTTGCTGGACAAAATCAGAAATATTTTCAATCTCAATAATCCATTCTTGGGCATAAGTTTTGAGTACATCGCCGCGTAAAGGATGAAGGCTAAATTCGCCACCAAAATAACCTTGGGTGGCGGCGAACTCATCAATTGCTGAACGATACGCTTGATAAACGACAATAGACGACTCGTCAAACTGCGCCAAAATATGATTACCTATTTTGGGTAATCTATCAACCTGTGTCAAGTAAGGTTCTGTAATCAGCCTCATGTCAACGCCAAGTTACCTTGGGAAGCATTTGGTTTTTGTCTACTCGATGTTGGTACTTAACAGCAAAATTGAGCAGAGAATCAAGCAACGAATCTGATAAATAGTGTGGTTGCAAGCCTAGATTGAGTAAATTAGTGTTTTTGGCGTTGAAGTAATGCTCTTCTTTTTCAACTCTGGGATTATCTATATTATCGATTTGTACTTTTAATCCCATTGCTGACCCAGCTTTTGCTACCATATCCGCCAAGTCACCTATGCTAAATAGCTCGGTAAATTGGTTAAAGACTCTAAATTCCCCAGCCTCAGCCGGAGATGCGATCGCAAGTTCTACGCACCTGACTGTATCGCGGATATCTAAAAATCCCCGTGTCTGTCCGCCTTTGCCATATACCGTTAATGGGTGCGAAGTCGCCGCTTGAATACAAAATCTATTTAACGCCGTCCCAAATATGCCATCGTAATCTAAACGGTTGATTAACATCTCATCCATCCCAGTTTCTTCCGTCAACACCCCATAAACTATGCCTTGGTTCAAATCGGTAGCCCGTAAGCCCCAAATTCGACAAGCAAAGTGGATATTGTGGCTGTCGTGGACTTTACTTAAGTGATACATCGAGCCTGGTTGCTTTGGATAAGGTAGCGTATCCTTGCGCCCATTGTGTTCGATGGTAATGTAGCCTTCTTCGATATCTATATTGGGTGTACCATACTCGCCCATCGTCCCTAACTTCACTAAGTGGCAATCGGGGAAGCTTTCGCGCATGGCATATAACAAGTTCAGCGTCCCGACAACGTTATTTACTTGCGTCAAAACTGCGTGTTCACGGTCAATCATTGAAAAAGGCGCAGAACGTTGTTCGCCAAAATGAACAATTGCTTCTGGCTCAAATTGATGCAGCGACTTGTCTAAAAACTCGTAATTATTTATATCGCCAATAAATAAATCAATAGATTTGCCCGTCAAGTCGCGCCAACGCTCAATTCTTTGTCCAATTGATGCTATGGGCGTTAAAGTATCTGCCCCTAATTGTAAATCCCAATGCCGCCGCACCAAACTATCTAATATGCCAACTTCATGACCCCGACTCGATAGATATAGGGCGGTTGCCCAGCCGCAATAGCCATCACCACCAATAATTAGGACTTTCATCTTAACCAATGCTTACTTGCTTAATACTCGCTAAATTTATCAGGTTTAGGACACCCATAACCTATTTGAGCGTATTTATCAGGTTTTCAATCAATTATTGCGATTTGTAACAATATTGCTGTCATAACAGCATACTGTCTTGACAAGTCAATTAGAGGTAAGTAAGGTGATAAACATACCCGGGTAACAAGACTGAAAAACGATATATGCAAGCCAAGCAAAAGGTAACATTTTACCTAACTCCAGAAATCCATAGAAGGCTCAAAATCAGATCGGCTATTGACTCTGAGCCAATGTCCGAACTAGCCGAAAAAGCAATTGGTTTTTATCTAACTCATCCAGAAATGGTAGAGGAAGTAGAAACAATTCATGGTCGTACTCATCAGCTATACGCTTGCCCAGAGTGTGCCACTACCGTAGTAGTCAAAGATGGTGAAATGGTAGCCATAGGTAGCCAGAGCGGAGTATTAAACGAACAATTGACCGTAGCTCAAGTAACACCCGGTGCGGCGGCAGGTCAAGAAGAATTAGTACCTTGTTTGAAGTGAATTAAAGCAATAGTGCTGTAATAATTCTCCCTAATTATCTAAATTGTTTTTATTCGGTTCCAAGTAGGTTGACGGTCATGCAAGAAGAGCTAAACATTCTCATCCAAGCTCAATACCCCTTAATCTACCTTGTGACATCCGAGGAAGAACGGGCAGAGAGCGCGATCGCCATAATCGCCCAAACAAGACCACCACGTCGCATATTCCTTTGGACAGTAACTCACGGCATTGTCGAACACGGTCAACCCCGAAATGTTACCCAACATAACACCGTATCGCCTGAAGCTGCTATTGAGTGGGTAATTAGACAGAAAGAGCCAGGAATATTTATATTTAAGGACTTGCACCCTTTTATAGATTCACCGGCAACAACGCGGTGGTTAAGAGATGCGATCGCCAGCTTCAAAGGAACGCAAAAAACAATTATCTTGATGTCTCCAGTACAGCAAGTACCTATTGAACTAGAAAAAGAAGTTGTAGTTCTCGACTTCCCTTTGCCAGATATGACAGAATTAAACCAAGTTTTGTCTAAGCAACTAGAGCAAACTAAGTCACGAAAAATTACGACCGAAGCTAGGGAAAAGTTACTAAAAGCAGCGCTGGGATTAACTAAGGATGAGGCTGAGAAAGTTTATCGTAAAGCTCAAGTAACCAAAGGCAGCTTGACCGAAAACGAAGTAGACATTGTACTTTCAGAGAAAAAGCAGTTAATTCGCCGCAACGGGATTTTAGAATACATTGAAGAAGACGAAACCCTAGAAGCTGTCGGTGGATTAGACGAACTTAAGCATTGGTTAAAACAACGTTCTAACGCCTTTACAGAAAGAGCTAGAGAGTATGGCTTGCCTCAGCCCAAAGGAATGTTAATTTTAGGCGTACCAGGCTGCGGTAAATCGTTAATTGCCAAAACTACCTCTCGTTTGTGGGGATTGCCCTTACTAAGACTAGACATGGGTAGAGTCTACGATGGCTCGATG
>CAJQOK010000411.1 GCA_905479905.1 uncultured Aliterella sp. | reverse complement strand
AACTGATAAATTAGTGATTTGTTCCATAATTTGCTAAAAAACTTAAGTAGAGGGAGCAGGAGATTGAAGGTTAGGTTTACCAGTCTTAAAGACTTCAGGCTCAAAACTAACGCTTCTAGCTCCACCCGCTTTAGCTTGAAGCACTAAAGAAACTCTAACATCTTCTTGATCGACATCATCTAAAGTAGATTCTGTTGCGTTGGTTTTAGCATCAGTAACGCTAGATAATGTGCGACCGAAAGGAATTGAGTAGCTTCTGCCTAAGATTCGGTTATATTCCTTTTTAGTTACAGCAGATATTGGCGTTGCAATATCGTCGCCAGAAGCAATAAAACAACGAAGTAACGCTGGATAAAACACATCATCTTGTTTAGTCGCTGCAACAATATCTTGATAACCACAATTGTTATCACTTAGATTTAATGCCCGTCTACCGCCATTAGAATAACTCGTAATAGATGCAGCATAGCGATCTCCGGGGTCAGGAGTTGCAGGGACTGATAAACCAAACGGAATAATCGCATAACCAAAGCGTTTACGCTGTCCGGCAGTTAGTTTTTGCTTAACCTCAATCTTACTCCTACCCGCCTTAAATTCAATATATCCAGCTAATCTACTACCGGGCGCGGCTACTCCGCCAGACTCTCTAAATTGTCGTTCTAAATCTGAAAATCTCGCTCTACGACGTGGCATATAAAATTGACTCCAATGTGTTTTAATTAAGTAAGCTTTGCTCAATTAAAACACACTTTTCCTTACTGTCACTAAATTGTAAGCACTTATCTGTATTGCATAAACCCAATGGGTGTCAGAGCATTTTTTATTGTCCTATGCACTTAAACAATTAACTAAGTGTATTTACTGAAAATATAATTGTCTGTCTAGGTTAAACTATTGCTTACAAATTAGATTTTGCGTGAATGCAATAAATGAAGCTTTGCAACGTCGTGGTTTAGATTATTCACATTTTGCTGAACCTATAAATACTTACATTTAATTTACTAAACTATTTTATGCCAATTAGCAGTGTTAACCGAATCAAAACAATAGGAGTTAGTTTAAGTAGTGACAGTAATGCTATGGCTGTTATCTATGAAAATACAGGTATTATAGTGGGGAGGGAATTTTTATCAGATTACAAGATAGTTAGCTTTAACACTTTTATTAAAAATCTTAAAGTGTTTGCTAGTATAAATAGTTTAGATAATGCAATTTTACCAGACTTTAAAATTGAAGACAGCGACACAGATAGATTACATAAAGTTTTAGATATTGAATGGAAAAGCCCCAGAAAACAAATAGATTTGTTTATACAAAGTAACAATAAAGACTGGTTACCAATAGGCAGTACCTCATTGTTGAATCCGGCTGGCTACCCTTTCAGAATTTATAACTTAATGGACTTGTTCACAGATAATTTAGCTTTAGAGTTAGGGGATAATAGCAGGATAGGAATAAAAGTTAAAGATGTTGGGTACGGCTTATTGGCTAGTACAGATTTAGTAACAATACATGGTTCTTATGTTGAGGAAATATATTTAGTGTCGAAGGAACCACCAATTAATATAACTGTTACAGGTACGAGCGGAGGAAGTGTCACGCCTGTTATTGATAATTCGTTTAATAATACATCGCTTGTTGATAATACATTTTTAGTAGGTAATTAAGATTATGACAGTAGATTTAAGTGAATATAAAGTGCCAGTTTTCCCAAATATAAATGATGCACCTGTTGCACCAATAGCAAGTAAAGCAGGTAATGGGGCAGATTTAATAGCTAGGTTAAATGGTTTGATAGATACACTTGCTGCGGTTGTTAGCGGTAGCAATGTTGTTACTAACTGGACAGCAAAATTACCTGCTGCTACAAACTACGCAAGTATAGAAGTATATCATACAAATATTTCTAGTTATCAATTGCATGGGCATACAGGTAGTGATAACCCATTATCTCTTTATACCTTTCAAGACTTTGTTAAGTCTTATCGTTTAGGCACAGATGTGGCTCCTAATGAAATTATAAATATTTCAGAGATAATAAATAAATGTGGAGTAGGGTATTACTTCTTTTTGTTTAAAAATAATGACAATACTTTAAAAGTTAATAGCGTGGCTTTTATAGAAAATCCTGCTGTAAAAGGAGTTAGTAGCCTTAGCCCAGCAATAAAGTTAGCAGTTTACGATCAACAGTATGCAGGGAGTAACACAATATATATGAGTCCACTAAGGATAACTCAAATTATAGATGAAGCACAAATTACATTATTAGATGAATTAATAATAGGGTAAAAAATGAATGATAATCCTTTTAAATCTGGATTAGTTTATGAAAACGATCCAGAAGGTTTAATACTTCCCTACAAGTTAGTTAGCAGAACTGATTTAGAAGTTTTAGAAGATAGATATAGAAAGTTGGGTAAATATAGTTATGGGTGCATAGTTCGCTTAGGAATTAGGGTAAATTAATGCCTAGATTCAATTTAGCAAAACCACCTAGGGTTACACCTAGTATTGAATTATTGAAAGAAAAACCTCAAAACCAACAACCGATAAGATGGTATGTTGAACCGCCATCAGGAGGGCTTGTGCCTATAGGGGATACTGGACTATATATCACCCCTGATGAACCAGCCGATCCTAGGGATTGCGAACGCTATCCTGATAGCATTTATTGCGGTGCTATTCCCTGGACTTGGACACCTATAGGATTAGATCCAGTAATAGCTTTAGATGAATGCAATATAGGAATAAAACTTACACCAATTTTAGGTTGGACAATACTTCCACCTATATCTTTTGTGTATAGAAGACCGGAATGTAGAGAGCCAGAAGAAGAACCAATAATACATAAGGATGTACCCTTGTTTGCTGGTCGAGGTTGGTATTCACCCTATAGTCAAGAAGGGTTTACTGATTATGAAAGGGATACCGCTATATATGCAACTAAAATTGTATCTGTAGAACAAATCCCCGGTGCTTATTACGATGACCCGTTTTATAACAGACATAACAGCGTTTATGGTGTTAGAGGTACTTTATGGAAAATTAAATATTTAGACTGCAAGGGGAGGGAAAGATACTGGAATAATTTAAGCTTTGGTAGTCCTGGCAGTGGTGAAGATAAGGAGCCTCCGCAGGGCGTTGAAATACGGGTAGTTAGGGAGAAAATAGGCGCTACAACTTTTGAAGCACTCAAACGAAATCAGTATCCACCTAACGGGCGACCTTATGGATTATTTGGATTAGCCGAGCCAGAAACAGAAAGTGGCGCAGATGAAAATGATTACCCACCAGTATTTTTAACTTTTACTGATGTTTTATTTGTTGAAAATTATTTAACTCCGTACTTAAATCCACCACTAGAAGAAACTGAAGCAGAAGCTTTAAGCGCTGGTCGAAATTTTCCGCCTTCGTATTGTCGCCCTTATTATCCACCACCACTACCCCCGGAAAAATGCTGTATGAAATGTTGCCCACCTCCTGACGATTCCTTACTAAGATTGCTAATGAAAAAAGTAGATAAGCTATCTAGCATTGTGGGAGTAGATGATTATCCAGTAAGCTTGCCTACTTCTTTAATTAGTAAAGATGAAGGATTTTTAGGTAATTTAATTCCTAATCGAAATATGGATGTACCTAGCCTAACAAGGCTTTTTGCTTGGTATATCGAACGATTTGATGAAATTATGGGGCAGTGGGAGATCCCAATTGAGGTGAAAGATAGCGATCCGACTAAACCCGGCGATCAACCCGTTGGTTTTAGATTGCCTAACATGGCAGAAGCGATCGCAGAAATGTTTGGTTTGATGTTGCAGACATCAATTAACACCCAAATTGGTATCAATATGCAAACCCGCACAATGCTAGAGGTGGGACAAAATAAGCAGCAAGGCTTTAAGAGCTATATGCTAGTTTTGGCGATCGCAGATCATTTGGGATTTGACTATAAAGAAGTCAAACATAAAATTCCGATGCTGTTCGATATCACTCAAACTCAATTAGACAAGCTGTTGCAAGAATCTGAGATTGAAGTATCCGCCGTAGATTATACCGATAAGGAAGATTTAAAAATTGTCCTACTTGAATTGCGACAAGCTGCGGCAATAATAAAGGCTGTTCATTGGCGCAAGTTTGATCTAAAAAGCGATGTTGCTAAAGGGGTAAAAGATTTAATTATGGGGTTAGTCGCTACCAGTGACGAAGTAAATGATAGTAAAAAAGATGAGGAGGATGGGAAAGATAAATTTGATAATTTCTTAGAAGATGTTGAAAGAGGATTTACAACATCATCAGGTATAACCGATACCGATCATCCCTATGGACGCAACTACAACGAACGGCCCCGAATTAAAGAAATTGGGCAAGAGTCACCGGGGGTATAGATTATGCCATTGACTCTTGATTTAAATCGATTAGGATCTCGTATTGTTCGGCAAACAGTCGGCAATGGTGGGGTAAGACGATTTGCTGCTAGTGCGATTACTACGAACGATGATGACGGTGAAGGAGGTGGGTTTTGGAGCGGTTTAAAACAGTTTGGCGGTTTCCTATTATCCGGCGTTAAGTGGGTAGCGTCTTGGGTGGGCTTTGGTCTAACTACTTTACTTGACTGGATTGTTACGACGGTACAGTTTGTTTGGAATTTTAATTGGAATGCTACGGATAAGGAACTAGATCAAACGGTTGCTAGTGCTTTTAATGCTTTGGGTGGAAGCTTGGGCGGTACAATTGGCAATTCTTTAGGTTATCTTGCTTGCGGAGCTATCCCCGCCGCCGCTATTTTCTATTTTAATGAACCTATGGGAGTTCACGTATTAAAAAATGTTGGAGAGGAAGCGCTAGACGAGCTTTGCTCTAATGTAGCTAATTTGATTCGGCAAGTAGGCAATTTATTAATTAGGACTGCCGTAATTTCTACCTACAAAAATTTGCGAACTTTGTTACGTAAGCCTGATAGTGTCGTCCGCCGCGAACTGGTTAACGGAGGAAAGTTGAGCGCCGAACAGGTAGATAAAGCAGTTGCTGCTAGAAATAAGCCTTGGTCTTTCGCGATCGCCTTTGATGATTTTATTGAAGGAATCCCTAACGAGTTTTTGAGAAACTTTACCGAGGAATTGTTTGAAGAATTTGGGGAAGCTTGCATTGAAGCGGGTTACGTGGTAGCTAATTCGGCGGAATCGTTTATCGCTAGTCAGCGTATGAGCAATGATGGTTTCTTTGGTGCAGATCGGACAATTGAGATAACGTTAAATAGAGATGCTGACAGCCCTACCCCTTAAGCCATGCTGACTAAAACAGATATTGCCGAATTACTAGAGTTAGCTGAATGGTTAGAGGAGCGCCCTTTAAAGTGTGCTTTTTCGGGAAAAGTACCATTACATCTGCGGCGCTGGACAGACTCGGCTATGGCTAAAAAACGGACGGATTCTAAGATTATTTACTATCAATCAGGTTACGGATGGCGGCTAAATCGGCAATGGAAAAGTAATCTACAGAAATTAACTTTGCTTGTAAATCGGGATGATGCGATCGCTTACTAAGTTGTTATGAGTCTTAAAGAATTAGAGGAGCTACGAGCAGAAGTAAAAAACGTGCGATTTCAGTTGGCAGAAGCGCAAGGGGAAAACAACTTTCAAGAGTGCCGATGGAAACTTAGCCAAAGAATGCTCAATGAAGCCTGTCAACTAATACAAGAATTAGAAAAGACAAACCAGCAATTGCGGGCAGAAATAGAAAACTTGCGATCGCACATTAAATTCCTGCCAGAAATTGAAACAGATTAAACCTAGCTCAACAGTTCTAGCTATCTTCAATATCTAAATTAGCTAGAACTTCTCTAACGCTTTGCTCGAAGGCATTTAGTTTAGCTGTTAGCTGCAATAGTTTATTGCGGCGATTAATCCCCGCCTTGGCTTCGGTATTACGCGGATCGCGATCATGGCTAAGATGGATTACTTTTACTTTTTCTGTTCGCTCCGATGGCTCAAATATCGCGTCTGTCGCCGTGAGTTTGTTGTATTGATAATTACCGCTAGGACGTTTAACGCTATAGGTGTGGGCTTCAGTATTAACAGGCGCTATATATGTGGTAGTGCCATAATTATCTAACTGATTTCGCATCCGTGTAAGTGTTGCTTGCAGTGTATCAATAGCGGCGATCGCGCCCAAGCTATTAGGGGTTTGAGGATTACCCCGCATTAGTAGCATGAGCCTAGCTGCTTCATTACTATAGAGGGCGATAATTTCAAGAGTGCGATCGCCGTCAAGTTCCATAACTCTCCTAATTCTTGCCTGAGTATCAGGAGAGAGATTAGGTAATCCTTTGCAATTAAATAAGTTTGGGCAGTCTTTGGGCAGTAGACCGGGTTCTAAAAACATCGCGCCGCAGTCAAAGCCGAATGTGCATCTTTTCATAGAATCCCCCTAGAGTTCTAGCTATGAAAAATAATTATATAGCTAGAACTGTTAGGAGTGCGATCGCTTTTACAAAAAAATGGGAATCCTAAAACTGTACTAAGTGTT
>CAJQOK010000410.1 GCA_905479905.1 uncultured Aliterella sp. | reverse complement strand
GTGGCAACCCAAGATGCCGAACGCTGGGTTGACCAATGGGTAGATAAAGCTTATCCCGATGCTCCCGATTTTGGGACAGAAGTACAAGTTCGTTCATCACAAATTAGCTGGCGATTTGTGACTAATAGCGGTCAAGATGATGGCATTATTCGCCCGGTCATTGGCGCTAAAGGATGGCCCTTTTACCCAGGTAGCAGTATGAAAGGCATTTTTCGGCGCGCTTGTACTCCAGAGCAAGCCGAAGTCTATTGTGGTAAATATTTACCTGGTGGAGACTTTGAACCGGGATTATTGCGCTTTCATGGTGGCTATCCGACCGACGATACATGGCAAGATAATTTAGTAGATATCGTCCATCCGCAACAAGATCGACAAGTTAAAAGCGATCGCCGCTCCTCTGCATTTGTCCAAATTTCTTTATTCAAACCTACAATCAATTTTGGTATCTCCAGTACCCTGTTAATCAACACAACAGAATGGACAACTATTTGGGAGATTTGGGAAAAAGCCCTTTCTACAGGCATTGGTTGCCGGGTTTGTGCAGGTTATGGGCAACCAAAAAAACATACTGGCAATGTTATCTACCAGACGCAGTTAAAAGGACAAGGTGCAGCATCTAAAAGTTTAGATGATTCTGGTGAGTTTCGCCCAAATATGTTTCGGGCAACAATTAGAGGTCATGCTTTACGCATCTTTGGCGGATTGACTGATGAACTGACAGCAGATCGCTTAGTAGAACAACTTTTTGGCGGTATTCGTTCTCAAGAAACAAAAGTCGGGCTTTTGGGCATGAGCTTCCGCGAAAATATTGACTCAGAATTAGATGAATTTGGTACGGGTACTTGGGCTGTACCTACCTACGAAGTTGAAGGCTGCTTGACTTGGCTGATAACACAAAAACTATCAGACCCTAAGCATCAGGCGCTAGAAAAATTAATCAAAGCTTTAACTCGTTTTGCCGTTGTTTTAGGTGGCTTTGGCAAGTCATGGCGACGGGCAGATCATCGGCTATTTTACTCAGATTACTACGAAGAAAGCAGAAAACCTTTAATTGGTTGCCATTGGCAATGGGTAGGAGAATCAAGTCTGCGCTCAGATGTCAGCGTCCGCAAGTTAGACAAAGTTGGAGCATTTATCGAGCAAGTGCGCTCCCATGCTAAGGATTGGATGCAGTTGCAAGGAGTTACACCAAATCCCGCTCGTCATGCACCTTGGCGCGAAGCATGGCACGAACAAAATGTCCAAGTTTGGGGACGTTTGGCTGACGATAAAGATAATAGTGAAGCAATTTACTGGCTGCATGGTGCTTACCAAACTGCTATTCCTGCCGTACACATTCCTGAAGGCTCCATTTATCGATCTTCCGTGACTGGTCGAATGTCTGAAATTGGTAGGCTTTGGCATCGGATGTATCCGCTAGTGAGGCTTGTAAGAGATCCTAAAGATCCCAGTCAGCCAGTTGTTCTCAAAACTAAGCAGTATTTAGAGATATTAACTTTATTCCCCGACAATTCACCGCAATCCAATCAATTTGTGAATTTTCTCGCCTCCGATCACAGTCTATTTACAAAGCTCTGGCCCATTTAGGTATTGCACATATACAGAGTGGGATCATGTTTTATACCTACAGTTCTTTGCCTTCAACATGAGCGTGACTTCCGTAATATCGCAGCACCAATTCACCGCCCAAAGACTCGCAACTAACTCGCTGGCTTGAATCAACACGAAAATGGTCAATTTTGTGGGAATTTTTATAGCGAGTGTACTGCAAGCCTCCACTTTGAAGATTATTTGTCATGCCATTGGACTTTATTAATAAACAAGAAACTTCAATTAAAGTTTCTTGTAGTTTTACCCGCTCATGCTTTTGTGAAATTGCTTTATAATCTGTCTTAAAGGAATCTCTATACTTTAGTCGAGGAAACTGTAACAACTCTTTAGTAAGTATATCTTGCTTGCATTCACCCCAAATAAGTTTGCCCCAAGTAGATAAAGTTACTGCATTATCTAAGACATAAATTAAAGCTTCAGAAATACCCTGAGTATCATTAATAGATAATTCAATTCCCGCGTCCATTAATGCCAACTGAACTTTGTAAGGCTCAATTACTGTTAAGTCAATAGCAATAGGTAATCTAGGAATTGTAATTAGCTCAGACTCTTTTCCTTCAAAAATGTAGATAATTTCGTCAGCGTAGAACATTCCAATCGTATTAAGGTATCCTTGTAAGCTTTTAAAACTGCCTACTAAATTAAAACAAATCTTATAGTTACTTTCTTTATAAACAGGAATAGTTGTTTGCATCCAATGAATTAAATTATCAATGCCATCAGTAAAAGAACTGGTACTAACCGTAGTTAGCCCAGGTACTACATAAGTATTAACATTATTCAAAGATTGAGTTTTTAAAAAAGTTTCAACAATTTCAGCAGTTGATTTTCCTTGCACGGTATCAGTAGCAATTAGCCAGTGAATATCCTGAATGCCTTGACTTACCTGTTCTTGATATAAACCATAAATACCGTTTAATTCTGCACTTGATGCGCGAATGTTACTGATTTGACTATTTTTTAAGCTCGATAAAGCTCTGTTCGTCAGAACTTGAATAATAGCTAATACTTCTAAGTGGTCTTGCTGAATTGACTCCTTAGAAAGATTAGCTGTGTCTCGCAATTGTGAATACCAATTTTTTTCCTTATAGTCCGCCCGATTAATTTGATTAGTAAGTAAACTTGTGCCAATGGTAGAAAAGATCGCGCGTCGCATATTTTTGTAGTTGAAAAAATTATTAATAAGTGAAGTATGTATCTAATTTTTAGAATTCTGCTAACACAAAGCTTTGTACTCAATTATACTAAAGTTATTTTATGTACCGAATAGTTAAGACTAAAGAAGAGGCGATCGCGTTGCTTACATCATTATCTGCACCTCCTCAACTTGTGCAGCATCATTGTTTAGTGCTTGAAGCTGCGTCTGAGCTTATACAAGGACTGCAACAATTGGTTCCTAAATTTACTTTTAACTCATCGCTTGTTCTTATTGGCGCTGCTTTACATGATATTGGTAAGACTTTGCATCAAAACGAGATTTATAGCCCTGGCAACCGTCACGAACAGTATGGTGAAACGTTACTCCTTTCTCTTGGAATCTCCCCAGAAATTGCTAAATTTTGTCGCACTCACGCCCAATGGAGTTCTCAAGATGCACGAGTAGAAGATCGGCTAGTGGCTTTAGCAGATACTCTATGGAAGGGATGTAGAAAGGAGAAGCTGGAGACAAGTTTAATTGCTGAGATTGCTCAGGGAACGGGCAAAAATTTTTGGGACATCTTTACCCTAGTTGATTCTTTATTTGAGGAAATTGCCGATCAAGGTTCTGAGCGGTTGAGCCGCTCTATTCTATAAAGGTGGTAGCTTTTCCTCAAGCGATTAACCAAGGGGCAAGCCGTTTAAACTTGCCCCCACTAACTACATCTCAATCAAGGCACAGCCTAACCCACTCGGTCGATCTATTTGCCCATACAGTACATCCATCCAATAATCGTTAGAGTGAGCTTCCTTGGCATCGGTGAACAATATCCAGTGCTGATCTACTCCCAGGTCAGTGCGTATCATCTGAAACTTTCTTGACCTTACGACCTTTACAGTTTTAGTTGCTGTCCGCCAGTCGTCCATTAAGCAGATAGCCACCCGTATTGGTTTACCTTCGGCGTTTTCAATTTTTATCACCCCATCAATAAAGATTAATTCTTTCCAGGAATGAGGATCTTCACTATCTAATCCTTTTAGCTCCATCTCTTGCACCGCAAGCGGGAGGTGAATCTTAACTATTTCTCGGATAATTTCAAAACTTAAACTTCGGTCTAGTAATTGAAGTTGACTAGCCGCACTTATAAACCACATTGCTTGATATGACATACAACCTTCCTAAAACGACACACACAAGAACCCCTTGGATTCGGGTCTTGATTTGTGTTGTCAGTAAGTTAGAAGGTAGTCATTCAATTACCTACGGGTATAAAAGCACTCCACTAAGCTAACACTTTCTGCAAAAATGTCAACTTAGGAGAGAGCAAATTTTTTGATTACTGGTTCTCTAGGATTAAAGCAGCAACCGCAATTAGCATCTCGTCAGTTTTTATCGTTTACTGAAGCGAAGCCCGTAACCGTTCCAGCTTGCGCGATCGCACTTTCCCTGAACCACTATACAGTTGAAGACTTGCGACCAAACGACAGTACAGCTAGTACCTTAGCTTTCGGCATTTGTTTTAGGTATACGGCTACTTTGACCCCGACAATCATTTGATTGAGATCGCTTCTCATGAATCGCGGAAGTTGAAATAGAGAAGAATACGCCACAAAAAAAGAAAATTAGTTCAAAATGTTTCTTTGCCCCAATATTTGGGAACACTAGACTTGAACACTTGGTTAGGCTATTTATCTGACCAACTCTAGAAGATTCAGGAGCATCAATGCTAGCTATCCCAGCAGTTACCTCGAATATTGAAACAGACTCAGAAAAATGGGGTTATGCGTTCGTAGGTGCAGCAATTGATGGCTTACTCCGCAATCTTGAAGGTGAAGCTGCTATTGAAGCGTACCCTGACTTTAGAGAACGTCGGGAGCGTGCCAATGAGCTATTGCTTGAACTCGTGGGTCAGCAGCCACAGCTTTTCTACGTTCGGCGCATGGGATCTGGGCTTGAGCCAGGAGAAGAAATTTGGGAGCTGACAATAGCAACAGACGAAAATGATACTCAGTTGCCTGCAAGGCTTGAAAACCTGGGGAAAACATTAGGATTTAGGGCAGCAGTCCCGTCAAATGGCAGCATTTTAAGATTGCTATCCTGTAAGTTGCTACCCAAAGCTACAGGACAAGCTGATAACTATGCATTACCTTATCGCTTGCGCCTGTTACCTAATCATCAGCATCATATTGGGATTCCACTAACGGCATTAACACGTATGGCAACAATGCCCGTTTGCGGAGAACAGGTACTCGCGCACGAGCAGCTAAAAGCTTGGGAAGCGTTTTTAGGCATTGAGGAAAAGATTGCTAAGGCACGACAATTTTGTGTGCCTTTTGTGGGTCATAACTACGGTGCAGCCACAAGGCGAATAACTTTTGAAATTGATGTCACCTCAGCTACCCTTGATGGCTCAAGCGAAACTTTTATCGAGGCAGACGACTTCTGGAAACGGGTAAAGCAGGCAAAAAACGAAGATTTAAAGCTTTTTGAAACAGCCCCTACTGGGAGAAACGGTCGCAGCAGTCGCCAGCTAGGATCTATTGAGGAAGTCGATGCCGATAGTAGCATTATCCGCGTGAGGCTAGAACGCGATTTAGCTGAGTACGTGACCCAAGGGCGATATCAACTGCCAGCCAAGGGGTTTTTGTTTTTTCAAGCCCGTGGCGAAATTACCCAGATTGAGCGCAAGAAACAAGCTTTAAAGGATTTGAATCATGGGCGCACCCAGAATCCCTACTTGGGCAATTTTTTATTCGACGCAAAGCAAGCTAGACCAATCGAGACAATAGTCCAACTTCAACCGCAAGAATTGTTGTTGTCTTCTGCTAATCCTAGCCAGCGCAGAGCAGTAGAAGCAGTGCTGGCAGCGCCGGATCTTGTCTTAATCCAAGGCCCGCCTGGTACTGGCAAAACTACTGTAATTGCTGAAATTTGCTATCAAGTAGCTCGTAGAGGTGGACGTACTTTAATCGCATCTCAAGCAAATCTAGCAGTGGACAATGCCCTTAGTCGATTAATTCACAATCCAGTTATTCGCGCTGTACGCAAGGGAAATGCAACTTCCGTTGGGGAGGAAGGGCTACCATTTTTAGAAGATAGAGTAATCGGGACGTGGCTGCAAAATACCGCTAATGATTGCGAAAAAAGTCTCAACGGGCGGCTAGACAATGTACAAGTTTTCCGCCAATTGCTGGCATCTTCAGAAAGATTTACCGCCTACTTGAAAGCAGAAGTAATCCTCGAACAACAGCTTCATCGTACAACAAACCTAGAATCAATCTGCTTAAATCAAACAAGTGTCCATGCAGAAGCTAAAGCTGTCCTGCGCCCTGTCCTTGCTCTGGATTCTGAATTGGATACTCTGCTTGCCTCTAAGCTTTCAGTCAACTGGCATGACCCCAGTGTTATTGATTTGTTAGCTCGTCTCCAGCCTTATGCAGCTAGAGACAAATCTGTGCGAAACTTCATCGCCAACGTCCAAGTAACGGCTACTCTAGCTACTGAACTTGGTCTTAGCCGTCCTGCCTGTGAAACCTTCGGTCTTGCAGCTTGGTTGCAGGACACTGTAGCTGCGTGGATTTCTGAAACCCAAACAGCGATCGCCTACGCTAATGATTCAGTTACAGCCATGACTGAAGCTGAGTCATCGGCAAAGACTTTCACGCAGAATTCCGACTCCCTGGTTCGTCTACGGGAAGAACACCAAAAGTTGTTTGCAGACAAGTATTGCTTGCAGCAAAAGATCGAGACTTTGCAAAACCGTAAATCTCAAATCAGCATTGCTGCAAGCGAACTTGAAACATGGCTGCCTTCGGCTCGTTCTAGCATTTGGAATGCACTAACGAAATGTCTACAAGAGCGTCAAGACTTCAAGACTGATTTAATCTCATTACCATCGGAATTACTCGCACTCACGAGTGAAGAGCGCTCTCTACCCTGGCATCAAAGTCAAAACCAGTGTCAAATCCGAGTCAATAAATTAATTGCGAAGTATCGTGAGTGGGACAGAATTTCTACTCTTGCTAGCGAACTCAAAGGTTTACTGTCGCAGTCATCGAAGGCGTTAGCCACTCAATCACCCAGTGAAGGAGCAATTTTTAGGGCAACTAACGCACTCAGAACCGATACTCAAAACCCTGTCTCAGCCCTGGAAAAGCTAATCCTATCTGCCCGTTCTAGCATCATTGAAATTAAGATGCCTTTAGGATTTTGGGGTCGGATGCTTGAATGGCTGCTTACGAAGGCATCTCAGATCAAGATTTTGGAGCCGATTGTCGAAAAGTTACACAAATACAACAGTCATTTAAAAGCAGCAATCAAATTACACGCGGCGGCTAAACTATACGCTATTAGAAAGCAAGCTCAAGCCATTGTCCAGAAAGCTCAACTCGGTGACTACAAACTCGATCTTGATTCCATTGCAACAGAAGTTATCAACGGTATCGCTACGAGCGCGCGTACATGGCTGAATCAATTACAGGCTCATACAGAACAAGAGCTTCAGAACATTGAAGAACAGTTAAACAATCTGCAAAGATTGGAGGCTAAACAACAACTGCAAATATCTACCACTCAAGAGGGGATAGAGACGTACCGCAGTGAAGCTGACATCATGTTTCGCCGAGTTATTGCCTTCCTACAAGACCTTGCCCGAACACCACAATTACCTAAGGAATTACAGATTTTAGTTAAACAGTACCTCCATACTCCCTCAGATATTCTGGCTCAGAAATCAGAATTGTTATCAAAGGTGCATTCTTGGGCAAGTCGTACAGAAAAACTGAAAACCTTAATTTCCTCGCTAGATACTTTCGCTGCACTTTTAACTATCAAAAATGCTATTCAAATTGAAGTTTCTGCTTGTCAAAATACGACAGACCAAGCCCTCAAGCAACTCACAGATTCTCAAATCCAACTACGCGAACAAAAGACTCAATTACAGCAGCAGTTAGAAAATATAACAATTGAGCGCAGTTGGTGGCAGTCAGCGTTTAGTGCGATTCCAGAGCGTCTGAAACCAACTATTTCTGCTACTAACTTGTTTAGCCCAGAATTTTTACGCCAAGTCGAACCCCAGTTCAATGTATGGCAACAAGAACTTGCTCAAGAAGAAGCCTATCTGGGTCGGTATCAGCACCTTGTCTCCGACTGGATTTCTAGGTTACGCAATCCTTCAGAGCAAGACCACAACGAATTAAGGCGAATTTACTTAGACAATGCTAACGTCATCGGCATTACTTGCGTTCAAGCTGCTAGACCTGATTTCTCTGAAGAATTTAAAGCCTTTGATGTCGTCATTATTGATGAAGTTAGTAAGTGTACGCCACCAGAACTACTAATTCCAGCTTTGAAAGGCAAGAAGTTGGTAATGGTTGGCGACCATCGCCAGTTACCACCCATGCTCGACACTAGCTCTTTAGAAGAAGTCGCTCAAGTGCTGGGGAGTACGCGAGATGAACTTCAATTTTTAGAAAATTCATTATTCAAGAGCCAATTTGAAACTGCCGATGAAAGTCTCAAACAGATGCTGGATATCCAGTATCGAATGCACCCCGATATTATGGGAGCAATCAATCAGTTTTACGAACACAAACTACAGTGTGGCATTGTAGAACCTGATCTAAAACGCGCTCATAATTTAGCAGGCGCAACTATTCAAGAAAAACATCATATTATCTGGACTCCTACGCCTGTAGAACAGGGTTTTGAAGAGCAACGTGAAGGCACTTCGTTCTTTAATCTTCGGGAAATTGATATTATCGAACGGCTGTGTCAGCAGATGGAAGATGCGTGGGCTGACAAAGTGGCAAAAGGTGAACCTAAAAAAGAAATCGCTATAATCACATTCTATGGCGGTCAATTGAGAAGAATAGATCGGCGATTAGACTCTAAGGCTTTCCCTTCCCTACATATTCGTACTGGTACGGTTGACCGCTTCCAAGGCATGGAGCGACCAGTCGTAATTGTGAGTATGGTTCGCAACAATCGCCAGAGAGATGTTGGATTTGCCAAGAAGTCAGAACGGGTTAACGTTGCCTTTTCCCGCGCTCAAGAATTGCTAGCAATCGTGGGTTGTCATGACCTATTTACGCAGCAAGCAGGCAAAGCGGGAAATATGTACTTGAATGTTTCAAATGTTGTACGTCGTCACGAAGGATTTATAGATGTTTCTCGCCTCCTCTGCTAAACCCATTGACCCCCAACTCCAAAATTGGGTGGATGAAATTGAAGCGCAAAGTTCTGGATTATCAGTCTTGGCTGCCCGTCAATTCCGCTATAGCCTGTATCAAATTCCTGTAGAAGTAACTGTTAGTGAACCCCGTAAGTTCAACATACTTGAGGAAGTTGTACT
>CAJQOK010000409.1 GCA_905479905.1 uncultured Aliterella sp. | reverse complement strand
TATTGTGCCAATTGTCGAAACGCCATCCCCACCTATAGCAAGTGTTAGCCCCTCAACTACACCCGTACCCACACCCCAGTTACCCACCGCCGAAAGAGCGATCGCCGATGCTTTAATTACTAGACGACAAAATCTAGGCATTAGTGAAACCTATTACTTTAGCGTCATGGATCAGCTATTTTGGGCAAAATATCCCGATTGGCAAGGGCGCAAACTTACAAGCGATCCAGCCTATGCAGAGATGCGTAGTCAATGGTATAAAATTGCGGATGAATTGCTCGATAAACTTGAAACCATTAGTGTTACTTCGCGGCAAAATTTGGGAAACTATACTAAAGCTGATCGCGATCGCACGGTAAACGCAATTAATCAAGTATTTGTCGGTAGCCGCTCATTGTACGATCTTACCGATGCTGCCTTTTTTAACTTATTTCCCGACCAAAAAGGCAAAAATTTTGTTACTCAGCCCGTCGGGCAAATTTGGAATGCGATCGTCCAAGACAAAGCTAGTAATATTATTGCGGGTACAGCTTACGAAAAAATTGTCTTTGCTCCCGATACTACTAGCACCCAACTAAGCGGTAGCCTCAACCCTGGTGAAGGAAAAGTTTTTGTAGCCCAGTTAGCGCAAGAGCAATTGATGAAACTCGACTTGCAAACAGATTCTCAAGTTTTGGTTTCTATCTATTCTCCTACAGGTAAAACTTCATTGTTAGAAGACTCTGCAACTCGCACTTGGTCGCAAACTTTACCTGAAGATGGCTACTACGAAATAGTTATAGTTTCCAATGCCTCTACACCAATGGATTATCAACTTAATTTAAGTGTAGAAGATAAATTACCGCAGCCCATAATTGAGCCAATCGCCCCCGACGCAACACCAACACCGACACCTACAGAAACCTTACCTATCCAGTAATAGAGCGTAAAATCTTAGAG
This sequence comes from uncultured Aliterella sp., assembly GCA_905479905.1. Taxonomy (GTDB): domain Bacteria; phylum Cyanobacteriota; class Cyanobacteriia; order Cyanobacteriales; family Chroococcidiopsidaceae; genus Aliterella. The sequence goes on along the minus strand of CAJQOK010000409.1, from coordinate 1,751 downwards.
TTTTAAACCTAATATTATTTTACTTTTTAGCGGCGGGGCTGAATAAAATAAGTGAAAAAAAATATCCGGGTGTTAGACTGCTTGCGAACTTGATACAGGGTAATCTAACGCTCGCCAAGCCGCAACTCCGCCTCTTAACTCCGATACATTTTGAAACCCTGCATTCCGCAATAGTGACGCAGCAATAGCTGTTTCTTCATCGGTTTCGCCGTAAATATAAATATCGCGGCTGTTTTCTAAAGATGATTTCGCGCGATTTACAAGTTCTTGTAAAGGCATAGGAATAGCACCTAGTATATGCCGAAAATTAAATTCTGTGCGATCGCGCGCATCAATAATTGTCAATGCTGGTTCGCCCCAATCTAACCTTGATTTCAATTCAAAAACTAGCGACTTATCTTTAAATGGTGGCGGTGTAGGGATCATTCCTAAAAACTGAGCCATAACTATTATATTTATTAATTTTCTTTTTCATAATGTAACAAAAAACTTTAATGTTTACAAACTTTTGGGAATAATTCTCAGAATTTTGGGGCATTAATGAGTAACAATCTACTTATCTATATTTATTTGTTGTCATAATGTGTCCTGTCTTACACTTATGCAAATAAATAACCCACCTCTAAAGGTGGGTGTTTTAAGGACTGTTATTTTAATTAAATGCGGTCGGACTATTAATTTTTAGAAAAAAGACGTTATCTATACGTCTTTCTTTTGAGTTTCAGCGTGATTTTGCAATCTAGATACTACATTGTAGTCATCTGCACCCGCCGGAGTTCTCGACTCGATAATGCCTTCGGTAGGCCCGCCGATAGCTTTCCAGGCTGGTAAACCACCTTTTAGCTCAGATATATGCTCAAATCCAACACTGCGGAGTTGCTGGGCGACAAGGGAAGTTTCTTCATCGGTTTCGCCATGAATGTAAATATCGCGGCTAGGAGCAATAGTATTTTTGGCAATTTCTACCACTTTATCTTTAGGCATTGACATAGCGCCCATGATATGCCCATCATTGTAAACCATGCGATCGCTCACATCAAGAATTGTAAAAGCAGGTTCTCCCCACTCTAGACGAGATTTCAGTTCATGAGCGTTGGATTGCGAATCGATTGGTGGCTGGGAGGGAATAATGTTATCGATAGGATTATTCATAGGTTTGTCCTATTTGATTGGATTACACGCAATGTACCAAGGATTACACTCTTAAGCGATCTTTCTTTAGAATGAATCCTCAAACAATTGGGGATGAAGTTTGAGATGAATCTGCTTTGAACGAATTAATCGCCAAAAATCACTAAGCTTGTCACCATCAAGTTAAGAACCTTTAACTTGAGAGCGCTATCTATGGTTTCGGATACTTTATAAATCAGTTTTGTAGCTCTTGTACTCAAAAATTTTACAAAAATATATCTTTTGAAGGATAGAATAAGTGCTGTTGTCTCAAATTAAGTTCAAGCAAAAACTGCGTGCAGTCAAACTCCATCGAGCAAAAAAATTCTTCTCTGCAAGAATTACCATATAATAGTTACTCAGAACTTCCCTTCACTCTCAAACAATTGAGAGCCGCAATTCCTGGTTATTGCTTTGAACCATCGGCGAGGCGATCGCTTTTTTACTTTTTCAGCGATATTACAATTATTGGCATCCTTTATTGGGGAGCCGCTTTTTTTGATTCTTGGTTGGTTTATCCCTTGTTCTGGCTAGTACAAGGTACGATGTTTTGGGCGCTTTTTGTGGTTGGACACGACTGC
>CAJQOK010000408.1 GCA_905479905.1 uncultured Aliterella sp. | reverse complement strand
AACTTCTGGTTTCACTTATTTTCGGAAGTTAAATCATCTCGATACAGTCCCAAGTAACGAAGCCCGAAAAATCTTCGCTCCAACGAATGCAAGGATCGTTACTTTCAGATCCGAAATCGCAAATAACACCTTTGGTTCCTTTATTAATCCTGACATGACCGTAATTGCACGTCTTAGTAGAAATAACAGATTTCCCTATCAACATTTTTTCTTTTTCAGTAAGGGGATTAACCATTTAACTAACTGCGATCTCCATTTTGCAAAACCCCGGTGTTTTTACTGCTGTCTACTTCTCAATCTTAGACTAATGTGAAATTTAGTTTTTCAGTGATATTTAATGCCAGAACCAACACTTAGTCAGGTCTTCGGAGCGGGTGCAACTCAAACCGCTACTGCACTATCAATTGCAAAAGCAGATTTAGCGGCGCGGGGACTTACTGCCAGCGCCGACAACAAGGCAGAAAGCCTACTTGTTGCCTTACTACTGCAAGCTAAAACGGCGCTAACGCCTGCAACTCTAGAGACGAACTTAGACCAAAGCATTAGCATAGCAGAATCAGATTTTAACTTCCAAACCCTTGTTACTCGCAACAATCAAACCTACCGCCAAAGCACTTATGCAATCAACTTGCAGAAACTTGATCAAGGCAACATTATCGATCCTGATGATTACTAATGCCTGAATTATCACTACAACAAATCTTTGGGGATAACGCCTATCAAAACGTTGACTTTTTGGTATGTAGTAAAGATGATTTTTTTAACCTAACCAGCGTAACCAGTAATAGAGCAGAGTCTTTATTAGTAGCTATGTTAATTAAAGCTTTTAATAATTATCGAAGTCAACTTACAGATTCAGAAGGGAATATAATTTCTGACTCTATTAATAATAGAGTTACTTACAATTATATTTCTGAGTTTACAGATTTAAAATACTGGAAACGTCAATACTTTAAAGGAAATAATCAGCCTTACTTAGTAGATATTTTTGTACTGGAAGTATACAAACCCTACCAAAATGGAAATTAGAGAATTTACAGAAAAGATTATAGCAGGTAATGATGATTTATTATTACTGCAAGATGGCACAGATAATTTTTTCAAGCGAATTACTAGAGCTAACTTATTAGCTGGCTTAAATAACGGCGGCGAAAGCGGTGCAAGTTCATGGCAACTAAAATCATCTAATTACACGGCGCTTGCAGGTGATAGATTACTGATCGATCTTACAAATTCTTGGACATTAATGTTGCCAACTACTCCCACATTAGGAAGTGAAATCGAAATTTATGTTGTTTCTAAAGCTGCGAGTAATAAACTTACTATTAGCTTTCAGGGTGTGAAACTAAAATCAACCTTGCCTCAATCAGTTACCTGTAATTCTTTATATGCTTATACAAAACTGATTTATATAAATGATGCAATCGGCTGGCTAGACTTAAATAATATACTGCAAGCTGTTGGTAATTATTCTGAGGAAATATTGAAAAATTCTCCTTATATTTACCTAAGATTAAATGAATTAAGTGGTACTCAAGCGGTAGACGCATCAATTAATAATAGAAACTGTCAGTATCAAGGCACTATTAATTATCAGCAAGAAAGCTCACTTGCCTCTGATACTGGCAATAAGTCGGTTCAGTTTAATGGATCTAATAGCAGAATATTTGTTAATCCTGAAATTACAGCGCCTCCTGTCTATGCAGTTGAATGTAGATTTAAAACTGTTAACTCAGGTGGTCAACTATTTTGCTTTTTGCTTGGAGGTAGTCATGATAGAGATTTGTACTTGGTTAACGGCAAACTTACGCTTTTTAACTTTCAAGGTTCAAACATAACCACGCCATTAAATTACAACGATGATAATTGGCATATAGTAACAGCAGTCACTTGTTCTAGAGGCTCTGAAATATGGGTAGATAGTAACTTAGTGGTTAGTAGTGCTACTCCTAATACTGTTAGTTATACAGGTAATTGGCACGTAGGTTATGGTGTACGCGGCGGGTACTTCAACGGGTTAATAGATGAAGCATCTATTAATCATAGTGAGTTATCATCGCAAATAATTCTTGATAGACATAGAACCGCTATGGCATAAAAAAATCAACTATGCAAATCTTTTGTAGTAATAAAAAAAAAGCAACAGTTACTTTAATTAAAGATAGTCAAAAAATAGTTAGTAGTAATTGCCCGATAGGAGTGAAACTAAAAAACGTTAATTTAGATGAGTGCATACTTTATAAAGTGAAAGCTTATGTAGTTACTAAACATATACCCTTTGATATGCCTTGCCCCGGTGCTTCTATTTTTACACAAACTGTTTTTTTCGAGGGTGAAGTTAGAGGGCGTGCAACTATGCTTTCAACAATCGGATGCGAAGGACTAGCGGGAGGTTATTTAGCCTCACAACTACAATATGCACGTTTGGCATTTAATGGTAAGCAAATAGATTGTGTAACTGACGCTATATACTATCTACCTGTTGTAGGTTTCGATCCTGATCCTCACGTAACTAGCGATATTACTAATAATAATAATCATTATATTTCTGATGCAGGAATAATAAATGTAGAAGTAATTGAAGGTGTTAGAAAAAATCGTATTACAGAAATTAAAATCTATGATTCTACAGATGCACAAGGCAATAAAACTACTAATCCAACTAAACTAATTTATTCAGGCACGATTGATAACCCTAACGATTATCATGTGACCTGTGAAGATGATTGTCCGCCGGGTACAACTAAATGTTTTTCTACTAATTATCCAGGTTATTGTTGTTCACCTTGCAACGAAGTTAAAAACGAAATTAGAGCAATCACAAATCAAGTTAAGAGGTTAATCAATGGCTGATTGTTGCGCCGAATTAAGAAGCGAATTGGCGGCACTTAGGGCTGAAATCGCTAAGATTAAACCAGTTGACGAACAAGCAATTATTAATAAATCTAGCCAAATCTCCCAAGTTTTCATTCTTGCTCAACTAGGAGCTTATGCCCCAATCGCTGCTTATAAAGTCTTAGAGAGTAAAGTAGGTACGCTAGGGAATAGCTTAGAAAACTTACGATATTTAATTAATGCGCTAGGGACAAGAGTCAATACTGTAAGTGGCGTTGCTAATAGCGCTAAAGTTGCTACTGATTCTCTGGGCAGAACGGTAATTGATCAAGGCAATCGGTTAGGTCGTTTTGGTAGCGCGATCGCTAGTCTAGACATTAAAATGGCCGGAGCTTTATCTACAGTTGCAGCATTGAATAGTACAGTTAATAGCTTTTTAGCTAAGTTAACGCCGCTATTTAATATTCTTGGCTTAGTCGGCGCATTGGCTGGGCTGGCTGCGATAGCTGGACTGATCTACGCGGTATTCCCTCGCCTGGACGCGCACGATTATGAACTGCAAGTAATTGAGTCTCAATTAGCGAAAGATTCTACGTCGATTTCTAGTCTTACTGTACGAGCTAGAAATTTAGAAAGTGAGGTAAAAAAGGCTATTTCAATAGGGGAAATAGCAGGCATTGACGCTCTGAACGCTTTAAGGCAAGGAATCAGCGCAACTTATAGCGCCGCGATAGCGCAAGATAGCGCAAATAAAGCGACCGATTTAGCCCGAATAGCGCAAAGCAAAGCTAACGATTCAGCGAATAAATCTAACGATGCTGTTAATAAAGCCAACGCAGCAACGGATCTAGCCCGCATAGCCCAAAGTAAAGCTAACGATTCAGCAAATATTACCAGCGACGCTATCAATAAAGCAAACACAGCAACCGATGCAGCGACAGTAGCGCAAAGCAAAGCTAACGATTCAATAAATATTGCCAACGACGCTATAAAGGTGGCCAATGAATCAACCAATAGAGCCAACGATGCCATCAATAAAGCTAATACAGCCATAAGTAAGATTGCTACGCTTGCCCCCAAAGTTGAGGAAGCCCAACAAAATGCTAATTATGCTTTTGACACGGCGATCACAATTAAGCCGATTGCCCTAGACGCACTTCAGCAAGTTAGCGAAGTTAGACCAATATCAGAACAAGCTTTAGTGAATGCTTTTCTGTCCCTAAATAAAGTCAAAGCTGTAGAGCCTATAGCCAATAATGCTTTCACGGCTACTCAATTACAGGGCAAGCAATTACAAAGCACTCAACTTGAAGTAGGTAAGCTTGGCACTGTAAGTAACAACAACGGCAAGCAAATTGAGCTAAATACAAACGATATTAACAATCTCAAAAATCAGACTAATAAAGTTGAACAAAAAATAGTAACACCTCCCCCCCCTCTACCAGTAATCAAGCAACCGGATACGAGTAAACAAGATCAAATGAATGATAAACAATTTAAAGATTTACAAACTCAAATAGGTCTAGTAACCATTGCTTTAGCTGGTATTACTGCGCTTCTCAAACCAATTAGCAGTAATACAACCCCATCCTCTATCCAAAACAACACGGCAGCGGGGGTCTGTCGTACAACGCAACCTGGCGGTTGTATGTCAAATTTGGCTAACAATGCGGCCAATAACGCCGCTAATAATGCTAGTAACAACCTATTTCAAAAACTGGGACAGGCTGGGAATGCAGCAGCTAATGCAGCCCAGCTTCTAGCCTTAAACAAGATCCAACAAGGCGTAAATCTTGCAAATACTAAGCTCGGCCCTTTAATGAAAGGAGCCAATGGAATTGGGGGATTTTTAGGGAGGGTATCTACTTCAATGGGAGTTGACCGCGCCCTCAATCTAATTGCGATCGCAGCCAACCTCCATAACGCCATGATGCTAAGTGCCAATCTCAAAATTACTTTGCTAGAGATGCTGTCAAGCGTTGGTAATGCAACAGGACTATTGGAGAATCCAAATGGTGAGAACGTCGATTTAAACCAAGTTTTTAACGCTGGGATTGAGACAGTTTTAATCAAGATTTTAGGTGTTGATTCTTATGCTGGGCTT
>CAJQOK010000407.1 GCA_905479905.1 uncultured Aliterella sp. | reverse complement strand
TTGACTCAACTTACTCTCTTATTGACTTCCACCCGTGAAAAATCAACAACCAACTTTTGTTTTCGACGAAAAAGCCGCTTGTGCCTACGATAATAGGTGGGCTAAGTTAGCTCCAATCCGCGACTCCCTTGATTTGTTTATTCGCACTATACTTTCGGATCTTCCTACTGATGCACGGATACTCTGCGTCGGCGTAGGAACCGGAGCGGAGTTGATTAATCTAGCTCAAGCATTTCCTCAATGGCAATTTACGGCGGTTGAGCCTGCAATTGCGATGCTTAATGTTTGTCGTCAGAAGGTTGAAGAAAGTGGCATTACATCTCGTTGCACTTTTCACGAAGGTTATCTCGATTCGCTGCCCACATCAAAGGAGTTTGATGCGGCTACTTGCCTTGTAGTTTCTCACTTTATTATGGATAAAGAGGAGAGGCGCAGCTTTTTTAATCAAATTGCTTTACGACTTCGCCCCCAAGGATATTTGATTAGTTCCGACATAGCTTATGATATGTCTACTTTAGACTATCAGAGCCTGCTTGAGGTTTGGCTACAAATGATGAAGTCTGCCGAACTGCCGGAGGAGGACATTGAAAAGATGCGCGCTGCTTATGGTCGTGATGTTGCTGTGCTGCCACCTCAAGAAGTTGCATCAATTATTGCATCGGCTGGCTTTGATCCACCTGTGCTGTTTTTCCAGAATCTACTTATTCATGCCTGGTATTCAAGGCGAACATTACCCAATTGAAAGTCCCAACTGTAGCAACCGTAGGATGTGACTCAACTATACTTGAGCTACAAATCAACGATTTTCTTTCTATTCTGAAGTGACAAAAGAGAGATAACTTAGATAAAAAAGGTCACACTATTGTCAGCGCTTTGTCACCAATTGCTGAGATTTACGACAATTGGTTAAAACGAGCTTGCTGTTATTTGGCAGGAGTTTGAGTATTTGTCCTATTACTACTTGCTAGGTATTGACTCAGGGCATAAGCCATATCTGCACGAGTCATAGGCTGCAATGGATTTATATTATTTTGTGTATCTATATTGACAAAGCCTGCATTCAATGAGGTAGCTAGAGATTTTCTAGCCCAAGCAGGAATTGAAGCTGCATCCGAATACTGGGATAATATCTCTTCTACTGTATTATCCGGAAACTGAAAAACACCATAAGCTTGAGCAAAAATAGCCAACGCTTCTGCTCTTGTTACCTTCTGGTTGGGAAAGAACATATTGCCCCGATACCCTTTCATAATCCCAGTTTTTAGCACTGTCTGAATGTCTTTACTAGCCCAGTACGAGAGAGGTACATCTTGAACTTCAACTGTACCTGCTTGACTTGCGGCGCTTCTTTGAGCTAACCCAAACGTTCTAACTAAAATTGAGGCTAGTTCGGCACGACTAATAAATAATTCTGGGTGAAATTGTCCATCAGTAAGGTAGTTCATCAATCCCGCAGCAACTACTTTTGAAACCGCATCATTAGGCGCTGGCGAAGCAGGTTTGATTTGAGGTGGAATAGAATTAGGCGGCAGTGGAGCAGGTGATGGTGACAATGCAGGTAATACAGGCTGGGCTTGAACTTGCAGAGAGCCTAGGATAACTGTACTTACTTTGCTAGTAGCACCGTAAGCTAATAAAGGAATAAGTACAAATAAAGTATTTCTAAGACTTCCCATCTCAATTATTCTCACTACTGCTAGGCAATCAAATTACTACAAATCTTCTGAACATTAATCTATTTTATAACTTAAGCACTCGGCATTTACAGACTCCTTGTAAAAGCTAGGGAGAGCCAATTGATATAGAAAAATCATCCGAATAGCTTGCCTAGAGTTAAAATTTGCAAGTCTTATAGCTAAAGTTAGTCGGAACTGACTAAATACATCTTTCGCATATGAGCCTAATATGTCTAACCTAAGAAAAAACTTACAGATTATATAGAGAGTGATCGCTGAACATTTATGACCACTCACTACCAGGATTTCGCTCAATCTGCCTAAATTAATTAGCAAAAGCTGCCAAGATTTGGGGAATAAATTGCTGGCGCGTCGTATTTTCATTTTTTCCCAAATGGACGATAACGAGTTGGTGAGAAGGAATAATAGCAATGTATTGATCCTGAAATCCTTGAGCCGTGAGAATTTGGCTAGGTCTGGATTGTGTACCAATGTTCATTAACCAAAAATGAGCGCCATAATTTTTCTGAGGTGCTATTTCCGTTGGCGTGTGGCTGTATTTTACCCAGCCTACTGGTAAAATACGTTGTCCTGACCATACGCCCCGATTGTAAATAAAGTAGACCAAATCGCGCCCAATCCCTTGCTGTAGCATACATGAAAGACGAGCCAATCAAGGTTCCCGACGCATCCGGTTCAATAACAGCACTGGACATCCCCAGGCGATCAAATAAGGCGCGACGGGGAAACGTTAGATAATCTGCATCGCTACTGATCGCGTTGCGGATAACACCAGAGACAATATTAGTTGTCCCACTGGAGTATTGCCACTTAGTATTTGGAGCGGCTTCTAGAGGCTGATTTGTTGCATATACAGCCGCGTTTGCCCGACCGAATAACATTTGAATCAAATCACCTAG
>CAJQOK010000406.1 GCA_905479905.1 uncultured Aliterella sp. | reverse complement strand
CTCAAATCTTCCCGCCATATTCCGCGTAACTTAATCGATTTGAAAATTAGATTATCACATTTTTGACCTTAGTGGGATAGGTTCATAACTGTTTTTGGCGCGAGTGAGTTTCCGCAAACTTTTTGGATTAATGACACAATTTCCGATGAGCTACTGCCGAAATTAGCGATTGCGCTAACAGATGTATTTACACCGAGGCGACTTCCTAATGCCGAATAAAACCAGTCGAAACAAATTAACAATTGAAATTTCTGCTCCTCAGTTTGAGCTTTACGAAATTTTGACCCTCTACTGGAACGAGCAAGAGCAAACAGTAAAAGTGGTAAGGCGCTGGCTCGATCTAGAAGACGATCAGTGGTGGTACAAAATCCAGGGGTCTGAGTTACTTTACCCAGAAAATGCTTTCTCTATTTTGAGGGAGTTTCCTAATGCCGACTAAAGTTAGCGATAAATGTAGACAGTGCAGTAAGCTTTCAGCAAAAAGTGCGAAGTCGCTTCATGGAACCGAGGGTGATGGCTGCTGGGCGGGAGAGCCATGCCACAAGCGCCGTACCTATTATAAAAAACGCGATTTGTACAATCGTAATCGTCGCCTTAAGTATCACGGGGAGAAAGAATCTCCGGCACAATTAGAATCAATTAATATTCCAACAGTTCCAGCAGTTATTGTCTATTTCTACCGCCAGCGTAAGGATGAGCCGCTCCACGCCCTGTCTGTAGAATTGTGGGTAGGACAGCAGAAGAAAGCTGTGCGCGAACCTGTCCATACTTTAGGCTGGAGGGAAGCCAATGTACGGGAATATATCACTAACGCGATTACTTCTTTTTCCCAGCAGTACGAAGTAACCATTGGCGGCATTGCGGCTACGGTTGAACTTAATCCTCAACTTTGCCCCCTTGTTCCTTGTCCCTTGAAGGTTGGGGATAAAAACTAATGCTTCCAAGCTATAAGCAACTTGAACTAGATTTATGGGGCGACCTTAAAACTGCGCTGACTGACCCAGAAGCTGCCGATATGGAATTGCTTTGGCATTCTTTAGAAGATGCGATCGCTCATCAAAATAGCAATGAGCAGTTGTTGGTAGCCGGAGATGCAATTGCTCAAATTGTCGAAGTCTACGTTAAACGCGCCAAAGGTATTTTAGACAGTTTGGAGTTTACAGATAGCAATGATGGACCCGTTTTAGAGGAGGACTTTTTATCGGGTTTGATGCGCCAGTCAATGACGCTTGATTTGTCAGACCTAATGGAGGAATTCACTTTTGAAACTGAATCGAGTCCCGTCCTTGTGGGTTCGGTGGTGTCGGTAATAGACCGCAAAGAAGCTAAGGCGATCGCTCGAAAAGCTAGGGCTGCCATGAGAAAGGCTTTGAAGGATTTGGCAGAGAAAGAGAATATCCCTAAGTGGCAGAGTGCGATCGCTCAATGGATCGAACAGCACCAGGGTGACAAAGTTTCCTTGCTTCAACTACAGCAAGCACTGGGTATGCCTCTGGTAGAGATTTGGCTGGGGCTGCTGCATTCCCCTACGCCTTATCAGTGGAATAGTACGGGGGAGTTTTATCGGGATGCAAGGGATGTTTGGATTAGTAATTGATAAAGAGACAGTTGAATACAGCCAGTAACCATACAGTTAGAACCACTTAACGAAGGGGTTTATCATATTCAATGAGAGTTTACTAAAAACTATAACTTACGAAGGTTTCTCCATCATACATTTTTGCTTTAAGGTAGTTCCCTATTTCCTTAAATCTAATAAGTATTATTACTTATTACAAACCTGAGATGCTCCCCCTTAGAAATAGCTTGACTACGTTAATCAGTATTATTCTAATAACCATGATTTTGAATTTGCAGGCATATCTTAATTTTTCACTTATCTATTCTAGGATATTAAACTGCAAAATTTATATCTAATAGCCCTGAATTAGGTATTAGAATGCTTGAATATAAAAAGGAGAAAAATACTGATGGATAATTCTTTTAAGCAGTTAGTAAATTCAACAAAACCAACTCTCAAACGCAGTTCTGTGAAAAGCTTAAGATATTTATATAAACATTATAAAATTAAATGTGATAGCAGCTTAAGCATAAATGAACTTATAAGGTATCTTCACAACCTTATTCAAGATTATCTAGTAGGCAGTGACCTATACTCAGCAGAAATTTTTTCTTTGCGAGATCAGCTTCTCTTGACTCACTTTGTTAACTCAGAAAATTTACAGCCCTACTTAGGAATTTTAGAAATTATTATTGATGCTATACAAGCAACTGGTAGTAATTCTGATCAATCAATTCAGAAAATAGTTAGCTTTGAATCTAGGAAAAATTGGATTGAGGCAATCAAAATAACACGAGATATAGCAGTCATTAGTCCTGAAAAAATAAACTCTAATTTACAATGTTTACAAAAAAGATTTAAAAAACAATTTATAATAAGTGAACAAGCAAAAATTTTACAGGCACAAGGTTGCAATGTAAAGTTGCAAAATGGAAAAGTATTAATTGAGGAATCTCAAATTAGAAATATTGTCAATAGTATAGAATCTGATATTAAATTACTAGGTGGAATTAGCACTTTAACAATATTATTTAATATAATAAAACCTAAATATTGTGAAGAGCAAGGCAGATACCACTTAAGTGCAAGTTTTAACAGTCTAATTGAAATGGATTTCCCGAAGATTCCAGTTGGATATTTACTGAATCTTTGCGTTAAGTTTCCAACAAAAAAGATACAATTAGAAGTTAAGACTTCCTCTGATATTTGGAATAGGATTAAGCAAAAATCAATTGCTCTTACATCTATTCTAGATGTACAACCATATAGTCAATTCTCTTTATTCAATCATAGCTCTGACACAATAATTAGGTTCCTGCAAGAATTAGCTTTATCCGATAGCTTGTTTTGTCCTCCTCAGCTACGGTCTTCTGATGTTTCGAGAATATTAAGGGGGCTTTTCGCCTGGTGTTCTGAAGATACTGAACAGAAGTTGGGGTGGACTCCTGACCAAGCAGCAATAATTGTGGAGAAAATTTTTGAACTAACATCAGGCAAACCAAACTTAGCGATTTTTCGCTCTGCTCAAATTCATGACCTAATACCTGAAGTATCAAAGGAAATAATTGATGCACTGCTCATTGTTTTTTCTCACAATGAGAATTCAGTTAATTCTTGTTTTCTACTTCCAAGAGATATAGCCATAACAGAAAATTATTTTCAATTTAAACCTTTAATCAAACTGGAGCAAGATAAATACTTATTAGTTAATCCTTCAATATGCTCACCTGCTTTTTATGAGGCAGTGGTATCTGAACTTAGAAAGAAAGTAGATAAGCAAATAAACGATAAGCTAGGAAGAGAAGGAGTTGAAATCTTTATTCAGAATGAGTTTCTTCAACATGGAATTGAATTTAAGTGTGGAGAATATCAGGTTTCTAAAGGCAAGTGCCTAGAAATTGATATTGTAGTAGAGACAACGGATACTCTCATTTTCCTAGAAATGAAATCAAAGTCTCTTACCAGAAAATCAAAAGATGGGAATGATTTAGATTTACTTGTAGATTTGTCGAAGTCTTTACTTGAATCACAAATACAGCTAATTACTCACAAACTCTATATTATGCAAAATGAAACTATTACACTAAAAGGCGGTTATATTTGTAAGCTAAATAATAGAAATATTGCACTTGTATCAATCAGTCTTCTTGATTTTGGTAGTTTTCAAGATAGGCTTTTTATCCAACAATTTTTGAACAATATGCTTTTCGGAGAATTTGATACCAGTCATAATGAAATTAAACAAAAAGTTTTAGCTCTTAATGAAAAAATTAGTGAGTTGAAATCTCTAATTACTAAAATTGGTCAACTAGACCCTGAAAGACCGCAAGATCCTTTTTATAACTGTTGGTTTTTAAGTGTGCCACAACTTCTTATCCTTCTTGATAATGTTAATTCCAATGATAATTTAAAGCAAGAACTTTGGAGAACGCGCAGTGTAACTACAGGTTCTTTTGATTTTTACAGAGAATACTATAATGCTAGACAAAGGATAAAAAAAGTCTAATTGTACTAATTTTGCATGAAACTGTACTAAGTTAATAGACTCCTTAGTTATTCACAACCAATGGCAAATGACTTCGAGGTGCAAGTTAACGAAACTTTTGTCCTGTACTAAAGTTGGAAACAATTAGTATTACTGAATCTTTATCTGAGCAAACTTCTAATCAGCTAGTCTTAGTCTACGAAGCCGAAATAAATCATTTCTTTGTTGATTGTTACCCTTATACCGCTCAAAGAATTGTTTTTGAGCTTGTCTTATCTACTATCTTCTGGGACAACGTGATTGGTTTATTATTGATGGTGTTTTGGATTTTGATTTTGACTTACTAACTAGGTGGGTTCATCTGATGCAGCAGGTTTGTTAAACAGCTTCATGATTGAGGCAAAGAAGATGTAAGCTTTATCAAACTTACTTGTTTCCTAGTAGCAATATCCCACAGGGGAGCATCTCAGTTTTGCAAATAGTTAGTTGTAGATAGCATCCCATTAAGATAAGCAGTGCGATGAAAGAGAACTTGCGACACATTGTGTTTGTTCCACTGTGCGCCGGAGATTTTCACACGCCTACCAATCTGTTTGACAGTAGACTCAATAGCACCAGAGCCAATCGAACTAATCTGTTCGGTCTGAAAATACCAGTAATCGGGGATACGAGACTGATTGTTATTATCGCTGGCTCCTCTGACTGGCTTTGGTAGACTTTGCCGAAAACATCTAGCTATTTTTACAACCTAAACTAGCAATGCGATCGCGCTTGCCACCTGATCTGGATTGACATCAAGGTAGCGTTGCAGAGCAGTCAGCGATTTATGTCCTGATATTTGCTGAATCACGCGGATTGGTACATTGGCATTACTCATATTTGTTAGTGCCGTGCGGCGAAAGGAATGAGTAGAAGCCCCCCTGATCCTCACTCGTTTACAGGCAGAAGTAAGAATTAGGTCTGCACTTGCCCTCATCAATGGCTTATCGCCGTAGCGCCCTGGAAATAATAAACCAGGCGGCGGGCTGTAGATTTCTAGATATCTATTGAGTTTTGGGTGCATAGGCAAGGTACGAGTAGCGACTTTACCTTTTGTTGTTGACTTACGTAACGTTACCGTACCACCTGCTAAGTCGTAGGTAGTTAGTGCTAGGGCTTCGCTGATGCGACAGGCACAATAGTAGGCGATCGCAAACAGGAGTTTATCTCTAGGAGTAACTAATCCGCGCTCAAACAGACGGTTGAGTTCAGCAGAACTAAGAATTTTAGCGCGTCCATTACCCCCAATTTTCATAGTTATTTTTATATTTCTTCCTACTCTTTAATTATGATCTATGACTTGACGTTTTGTATATTTCGTCAAGTCGCGCTAAGAGCCGCAATCGCTGCACTGACAACTGTTTTGACTACCTTTTGTCAATTGGGTGCAACAACGATTTTCTAAATTATTGATAGTTATTGTCAATTGGCTAGGGCAGTCATTAATGACGTGCAACTTAGAAATTGCGTCGATTAATTCCCA
>CAJQOK010000405.1 GCA_905479905.1 uncultured Aliterella sp. | reverse complement strand
CGAAATGGCGATCGCATAACTTAATTGCTTGTTCTGGCGAAACGGTAAGTTCTGATGACGAGCGATTGTCAATTAAGATAAAATCGTTTCCTAATCCCTGATATTTAACAAAATCGATAGACACTTTTTTGATTTCTCCCGAAAGTAGCAAGCAAAATACTATAGTTGAATGATATTTTTCTATTTTTACCCAACTAATTACAGTATTTGCTAGGAATTAATTGATGAAAAGTGATTTTGATGTAGCTTCACCCAGCATAAAGCAAGTACAGATGCTGATCAAAGAAGCTAAAGCTGTAGAAGTAAAGTTGCTCAGTGGCGATTTACTTAGTGGTAGGCTACTGTGGCAAGATCAAACCTGTGTATGTCTAGTTGATACCAGCGAACAGAGTATTACTATTTGGCGACAGGCGATCGCATTTATTAAAACCACAAATTAATTAAGACGTAGCACCGCTACGTCTCTACCCCCGTGCCAAAATCTGCTCTAAAATTGTTGGATCTTTAATTTCCCGATCTTTTGCTAGTAACAGCACTTTAGAAACCACTTCCGCAGTTTTGGGATCGTTGTCAGCAAAAGGTAAAAATATGCGTCCGCGATGCTGGGAATGGACGGGAACAATACATAACGATCCTCCCGGTTGACGGTGGACTACGGCGCTACCAAGATGGACGGAATAACTACCTAAATGACCTTCTATTAAAGCATGGGAGTTTTCTATCTTTACATTATTTATTTGTAGCAAACGGCAAGTTTCCCGCAGTAAAGACTATCGCATTTCAACAGTAGAAGCGGTAGCTTCTGGATCTACTCCGCCTTGATGCGCCACACTGACAACTAAATCTAAGTCGCGCATGACTTCGCTAAAAACTAGCGGCGAAACTTGGGAAAGTTCCAATGGTTTCCACTCGCCGCGTTTGGTAAACTCCACGCCTTCGAGGGTTAAGCCTTCAACTTCGGTGGGGGTAAAATAGCCATTAACAAAAGTTAGCCAAACGGAAAGATCGAGTTCGTGAAAGGTGCGTCTAATTCCTTCTTCTGGCTGACTTATCCAACCTCTTTGACCTAATAGCGCCAAAGCCTGTCTAGAATTAACTTGGTGTCCAGCGTAACGATGGGAAACAGTGCGATCGCTTCTTTCGGTGGTAGTAAGTACATACAATTCCCGAAATACTTGCTTAAATGGCTGCTGGCGCTGGGTTTGAAAACATTCTTGCTGCCACAAATGCCATAAATTAGTCCCTAATAAGTCGTAAGGGTGAGCAATGCGTAGATTAATATTACCCGTTGGTGTGATTGAGCGATCATAAGACTTTAAAAATCGCCCTTTTTCTACCAGATAGCCAATCGCATTTTCGCCAATAAATACTAATTTTTCTAGCATTGGCGCTAACACTGGATGAGTGCAAAGTTGCTGCAATTGGGCCGCCGTAAAGCGATCGCCGCGACACATGGATTGTTCTAGCGATAGCCGCATTCTCTCCGCTTGGCGAGTAATATCTTGTTTGCGTTCTTGCAATTGGACGATGCGCGGATCTTTTTTGTACTTAGCGGGAATAGCTTTTAAAGGTTTAAAGTTATTGGTTATTGTTATTTTTGGTTCTCCTTTCTCAATAGCTAAAACCACTACTACAGCGTCAATTGTCACTGTTTGGGGTTGTTTGACCAAATCGGCGACGGCTTGGGCTTCCATCGCCCATTGGAGGCGCATAGGGTCTGTATAACCAGCATTACGGGCTAAGTTTTCTGAGGCTATGCTAACTGCTAGTTTTTCGCTTGCTTGTTTTTGCGAACCAAATTGGCGGCTAGTTCGCAGAAATTCTTGAATAATTTGGTAACGTTCTAATAAATCGAGATCGCGTTTTTTGCCTTTTGCCAGTGGTAATAATCCTAATGCTCTTAGCGCATCTTGATTGCGTTTTTGCGTGACTCGATTTACTAATTCGGATTTTTCAACTTTTCCCAACATCGCATAGGCAAATAATTGCGCCCGTTTGTGTCCACTTCCCCCAGAAGCGTATTGTGCAGCGTTGTCCAAGGCTTCCCAGCGTTCGGTCAATGCTTGATAAACTCGTGTAAACCAGTCTATATCTACCGCACCGTTTAATAAATCTTGTCCTGTTAGGGGAGTTTGTTCGCTAATTTGAGCGTTCCAAGTTTCTCTAATTTCTTGTTCAACTTGCCAGTTATTATCTTTAGTGTGGGCATGAATCCACCACACAGCTTGAGCAAAAGATCGCCATTTTAAAGCTGATTCGACGTAATTTGCCCATTGTGGGGCATAAATAGCCACTTCTATAAGTTGTTGCTGTTCGATCTTTGCGGCTTTTACCTGCGTTGCAAAATCCTGTGGCGTTTCTCCATCCTTGGGGAAAGATACGCGAATTAAATGACTAAAAACTCTAGCTTTTCCGTTAGTGTCGTAACTCCAACCCCGCACTAACTTATTTTTACTCGCTGCTTGCAGCAAGTTTACAAGATTACTTATCCCTGAGATACTTCGCAATGCCAAAGCTGGCGCTGATGCAACGGTTGGTAATTCGCCGCGTTTGAGTTCTATTTCGATAATACGCTGACGAATGCGATCGCCTATTTCTAATAAAATTGGATATGGGGCTAACTTAGGCGGTAATTTTCTCCCAGTAATTTGTTCCAAATCTCTAAAATGACTAATTCCTGAACCTAAAACTTGATCTATTAAATCTGCTTCTGTTGCAGCACCAATACTAAAAGCAATTAAAACATCTTCTAATGCCGGGCGATAGCGTCGTGCTTGCGGTACAGGTTCATCTAGCCAGCGCAGTAATTGCCAAAACCTTGTTTGCTGTGCGTTACTCCAATCTGATGCAAATAAGGAACGATGATATTTAGTAATATTCAACCAGCTTAGTAACGAATCTCCATAGCGCCAGTCATCCCATGAAGATTGAAAATTTTGTGTCAATACTTCATGAGGAACGAGTTTAAAGCTTGTGGTTACTGCATCTAAAAGAAAATCTACTGCTGTATTTGGTAAAGGATGCGATCGCATTAACCAATAGCAAATAGACTGAATGATATTTGAATATCGCAGTTTTTCGGTATCAATAAATAAAGTCTGGTGAGCATTTTTACACCACAACTCATCGCTCAAATCTGATTTGTCTTGACCTAAAGAAGCTAGGATTTGGAGTAGTGCTAACTTTCCCTCATCTTGTAGTTGAGATAAGTTTTCTTGCCACCAATTTTCCCATACTTCGGGCAGTGGTAAGCGATTTATATCTTCCTCTAAGGGTTTATTAAAATCGGGGTTAGGAAATCCATAATCGATATTTCCAAGTAATTCTTCTTCTTTTCCTTGGTAGGTATCAACAATAATTGCTGTTTGGCGGTGAGTATGAATTAAATCGTCTAATGCGTCTAAACAAGCTTGCGCGGGGGGTGTAGCAAATAAACGGGGTTGTGTAGCGTCTATTAATTTTGGCGCGGTACGTTTGCTTGGATCTAGTAGTCCCAAAGCATTATCTAAGGTTAAAACTTCTTGACTATCCGCCAATATTATCTCTAAAAGTTGTTTTTCGGTATCTGTTTGCTTTTGGCGTTGCAACTGATAATCTTGGGCTAGAGTGCGAGATTCTGTAACTAGACGATTTTGAGTCACCATTTGACACAAAAGTTCTAATCCAGCTTGGCGTTGCAATAAAGTTGCATTGAGTAATCGCTCTGCGGAAGACTTCGTATCTATATCTGATTGATTGAGTAATAGTTGCAATAATCCGCGCCGTAAATCCCCAGACTTGCGAGTTAATAGCTTTTCAAGTTCTATTGCTTCGGTGGGTGCAATGGTACAATCAGCTAAAAAGTCTAGAACTTGCGATCGCACCCAACTACTAGCATCACCAATCAGCGAAAACAAAGTTTGCCTAATCTCTGCATCCCAAGGTTGAATTATTGCTAATTTTCGAGCAATAGATGCGCGATCACTTGCACTGCAAATTGATAAGTATGGTATTAATCTTTTAGGCGATCGCGTACCCAAGTTATAAACTAAAGCCGATGCTACACTTTCTTTATCTACAGAAATTGTCATCCAATCCCAAACTAAAGGCTCTAAAATCTTAGTTTTGCTAGGAAAATTAGGAATAATTCGTTCTAATCTTTCAAATAAATCTGTTTCTTGAATAGTGCTTACATTTAATACTTTAATTGCCGTAGCAGCTACTCTTAAGTCTTCATCATCTAAAGCTGGTAATAAAGCAATTTGAGATTCAACTATTCCCAGTTGAGATAATAAATGTGCAGCAACAAACCGCCGCTCGACTATTGGATCTTGTAGTAATTTCCTAGCGGGTGCAATAGATAAAACTGCATCATTAAAAGCAATCGTCCACAATGCTAAGTATACCGTTTGAGCATTGTTACTTTCTAAAGCTGTGGTTTGGGCTTCAGAGCTTTCTAAAAATAGTAAAGTTTGTTCTAAAATCTCTTTAACTGTTCGATTATTAACCGATTCCCAACCAAAGCCAAACCAAACATCTACCGCCCGAACTGTAGCACTAAATCGAGTTAAATCCTGTTTTATTAATAAGCGCAACATCCGGCAAAAAGCGTCAAAATGTGCCTCATCAATAGTTTCTAAAATAGTTTGTCTTAGTCCTTCTTGACGCTGGGCGGCTATTAGTAAGTTTTCAATGAAAGCCCAGCCATCAGAACGATTAGCGATTAATAAAGCGCGGGTAACATGGCGACCCATCGCCCCTATTTCGTGTTCGCCTCTAGCAGAATCTAAGAGTATCTCAAAAACATTATTTCCTTCTTCAGAATTACTGTTTATTGCCGCCGCAAATAAAATTCCTAACGCATCGCTTGTATAACCTAAATAAGGAGTCCAAGCAGCCAGCCAAGTTATATCTTGATCGTAACCTTCGACACTAGAAAATAACTGACTGAACCATTGACAACGAGCTATATTATGAATTTCTGGTTTATTGGGTGCGCGAAATGATTTGCGTTGCCAGCCTATTTGATAGGGCGAATATGAAAACAATTGCCATGCTGCTTCTATGTATGAATGTAATTGCGGAAACAGCAATTCAAAAATTTTCACCCGTGCTTCAAGACTCAAACTATCAAGTTGATTAAAGGCTTTATCTTGTATTTCATATTTTGCATGATATTCAATAATAATCTGACCACAATTATCGCGTTCTAATATACCAAAAACTATTTCTTTTAACGCTTGTGATAATGTAGCCGCTTTAGCAACTCTAGTTTCATGCCAATCGGAAACACGGAAAGTTTGTAATTGTTCTTTGGCGTATTCTGGATTTAACATTTTAGCCTCCCACAAGCGGTACTAAACGCAAAAACAAGAGTTCACTGTCGGGGTTAACGATAACTTGGCTATCTAATTTATGCTGTTGAATATCGTCAACAAAAACAAAGTACAATCCATCTTCAAACGACTGCAACGCATTACCTACAGCGATTTGCGAGTCTACTTCTTGGTTTAAATTCTCGCCACCCATGTCAATTTTACCAAGCAAAACTTTTTGCTCGATTTCTACTTTAGTAAGTACGTTAATTAGTCGCCGTTGTTCTTGACGGGTTTGGAAAGCTTC
>CAJQOK010000404.1 GCA_905479905.1 uncultured Aliterella sp. | reverse complement strand
TGCTTGGAACAATGTAGTTGGTCAGCAACAACAAGACCCGCAAGCGCAAATTCAGAACTTTTTACAGTCGGCGACTCCTGAAGAATTGACTTCCTCCGATTTAGCCGGACAACTCCAGAAGTTGGTAGCAGTCGGTCAAAGTAACGGCAATAAAAACGGCGGGATGATGAACCAAGCCTTGCAAATGGGAGCAAGTGCGTTGCTAGGGACTGTTTTAAAAAGAACAGATTTGTCCGATTTAGATATAGAAAAAATTTCTGGTCAATTACAGCAGTTGACAAGTAAAGCGACGGAACAAGTTAGTAAAGTTGGTACTGCGGTAGCTGAAAAAGCACCTAAACTAGGTTTCAACACTATCAAAGCCGATGTAGATCATTACTTGCAAGATTCTTATGCTTGGCATTTAAACCGCGAGACAATTAAAAGTGAGTTTAAAGATGTCATCTACGACCCAGAAGCCGACCCAGCAACCGTTAAAAGACATTTAGAGCAAATAGATAAAGAGTATTTTACTCAAAAACTAACTGCGCGTGGCGACTTGTTACCAGCAAAAATTACCGAAGTCGCCGAACAACTAGAGAGTATTCGCACTGAAGTTTTAGGTAGTTTGCAAGACGCACCCCACCAGGGAGAAACAAAAGATATCCGCGCTTCGGTAGAAGAATATCTGAGTAAAACCGGGAAAGAAGAACTAAATCCTGAAGGAATTAAACAAAACTTCCAGAAACTATTAGAAGACCCGCAAGCAGGATTTGAGGCGCTGCGCGATCGCCTGAGTCAATTTGACCGCAATACCTTTGTCCAACTCCTCAGCCAGCGTCAAGACATCAGCAGCGAGGAAGCAGAGGGGATAGTTAGCCAATTAGAAACATCCCGCGATGGTGTTGTAAACCGTGCTAAAGAAGTTCAAGAACAAGCTAAAGCTAAAGCTACCGAAGTACGGACTAAAGTTGAAGAATATCTCCGCAATACCAACAAGGAAGAATTAAACCCTGAAGGTATTAAGCGCGATTTTCAAACCCTTTTTGCCGATCCACAAGCTGGACTTAGCGTCCTTGGGGAAAGATTGAGCCAGTTTGACCGCGATACATTGGTACAACTGCTTAGTCAGCGTCAAGACTTGAGCGAAGAGCAAATTAACCAAACCCTCGACCAAATAGAATCAGTCCGCAGTAACATTTTACAAGCGCCACAGAAACTAGCCGGAATCGCTCAAGAACAGTACGAGCAAACTACAACAAAAATTGCTGAATACCTCCGCAATACCAACTTAGAAGAACTCGATCCTGAAGGAATCAAGCGCGATTTAACTAAATTGCTTGAAGATCCAAAGCAAGGTGCTTCCGCATTGCGGGAAAGATTGTCGCAAGTAGACAGAGAAACGTTAGTAAAACTCCTCAGCCAACGCCAAGACTTGAGCGAGGAGCAAGTTAACAAAACAATTGACCAATTGCAATCGGGAATTAGCAGCATTGTTAAAGCGCCGCGTCGGTTAGCAACTCGCGCCACTCAAAAGGTTATAGATTTTGAAGGAAACCTTGAAAGCTATTTGCGAAATACCAACAAAGACGAACTAAACCCAGACAACATTAAACGCGATTTGCAATTGTTACTCAACGATCCGCGCTCTGGTTTGGGAAGTATAGGCGATCGCTTATCTAAGTTTGATCGTTCTACTCTAGTATCGTTGCTATCCCAACGAGAAGATATAAGCGAAGAAGAAGCAAACCGGATCGCCGACCAAGTAGAATCAGTCCGCAACTCAATTGTGGAACAAGCGCAAAAAATCAAGCAAACTGTAACCTCAGCAGTTGAAGGGGTATTGGGTAATGTCCGTAATTACCTAAACTCTTTAGAACGTCCTGAGTTAAATTACGAAGGTTTGCAGCAAGACTTTAGTAAAGTATTTGACGATCCCCAAGCCGGATTTAGCGCCTTACGCGAAAGATTGAGCCAATTTGACCGCGAAACCTTAGTAGCTGTCCTTAGTTCCCGCGAAGACATTTCCGAAGCCGATGCTAACCGGATTATTGCTCAAGTTGAAGGAACTAGAGACAAAGTATTGCAACAAGGCGAGCGCATTCAAAAAGAAACACAAAGACGCTTAGATGCAATCAAGCAGCAAGCGCTTAAGCAAGCAGACGAAACTAAAAAAGCCGCTTCAGGTGCAGCTTGGTGGTTATTTAGTACCGCACTGACATCATTGGTTGTAAGTGCGATCGCTGGAATCTTAGCCGTAAAAAATGTAGTTGGCTAAAACCTGTATTATTTAAAAACTTTAAAGCCTCCCTAACCGGAGGCTTTTTTTTGTAGTTCAAAACCGAGTAATGAGTAATAAGTGATAAATAATTAAGCAATTCCCAATTACCAATTCCCAATCCCCAATTACCAATTACCAATTCCCAATTCCCAATTCCCAATTCCCAAAACTATGGAAGATTCTCGTCAAGATGCTCTGATTGCTCTAAGTGCCGTTCACAAAGGAGCCTATGCTGATGTCGCCTTGGAGCGAGTATTGAGTAAAAATGACCTAGATCCAAGGAGTCGCGGTTTAGTAACCGAGCTTGTCTACGGTAGCGTTCGTAGGATGCGATCGCTTGATACTCTAATTGACCAATTAGCTAGTAAAAAAGCCGATAAACAACCCCCACTTTTGCGGTCAATTCTGCATTTAGGCTTGTATCAACTGCGATACTTAAGCCATATCCCCCCATCGGCGGCGGTTAATACTACTGTTGAACTTGCTAAAAAAAACGGACTGTCAGGACTTACAGGGTTTGTAAATGGTGTGTTGCGCCAATACCTCCGCATTGCTGATACAGGAAGCGATCCGCTTAAGTTACCAGATAATCCCGTTGAAAACTTAGGCATTCTGCACAGTTACCCAGATTGGATAATTGCAGTTTGGCTAGAACAATTTGGCTTTACAGCTACAGAACAACTTTGCCAATGGCTAAACCAACCCCCTAAGCTCGATTTACGAGTAAATCCGCTTCTTAGTTCAGTTGAAAAAGTCGAAACCGCCTTACAATCGGCGAGTATAGATGTAAGCCGCGTCCCTAATTTGCCTCAAGCTTTAAGGATAAATGGAAGTACAGGAGTAATTCAAAACTTACCGGGTTTTAAGGATGGCTGGTGGACGGTGCAAGATAGTAGCGCTCAATTGGTTAGCCATTTACTCGCTCCTAATGCTGGGGAATTTATCATCGATGCGTGTGCAGCACCGGGGGGAAAAACTACCCATATTGCTGAATTAATGGGAGATCAGGGGACAATTTGGGCGTGCGATCGCACTTCTTCTAGGTTGCGTAAACTCCAACAAAATACTAAACGCTTGCAACTAAAATCAATTCAAATTCAAGTCGGAGATAGCCGCCATTTAAGCCAGTTTATAGATAAATGCGATCGCCTGTTAC
Source organism: uncultured Aliterella sp. (assembly GCA_905479905.1). Classification (GTDB taxonomy): domain Bacteria; phylum Cyanobacteriota; class Cyanobacteriia; order Cyanobacteriales; family Chroococcidiopsidaceae; genus Aliterella. Next base: position 1,553 of record CAJQOK010000404.1, on the reverse strand, counting down.
TTGACGTTCCTTGCTCTGGTTTGGGAACATTAAACCGTCATGCTGATGCGCGTTGGCGACAAACTCCCGCAACTATCCAAGACCTTTCAGTGTTGCAAACAGAGTTAATTTCTCAAGGGGCGTTATTTGTCAAACCGGGCGGCGTAATGGTTTATTCTACCTGCACTTTGCACCCCCAAGAAAACGAAAGCATAGTTGAGAATTTTTTAGAGCAAAATCCCCATTGGCAAATTGAACCACCAGAACCCAATTCCCCTTGTTTTCCCTTTGCAAAATCCCCCAGTTGGATTAAAGTTTTACCATATCAAGATTTGATGGACGGCTTTTTTATGGTGCGACTAAAAAAAAGCCTGTAAATTCCTACAACTATCAGAGAAAAAAAATGTTAAACAATGTCAAATTAGTCAAAATTTTAATTGGATCTGCTTGGCTGGACGGCAAAATTCAGCCCGAAGAACGCACCTATTTGAACCGAATAGCCCAAGAACAAGGCGTAGCCCAAGACCCAGAAATCTCTCCTTTACTGCAAGATTTGCGGCAAATAGAGACAGCAGAATGTTACCAATGGGTGCAGGAGTATTTAGGCAACTCCCCCAGTACCGCAGACTATCAAAACCTGCTTGAAGCTATTAGCGGTTTAATTTACAGCGATAGCGATGTAGATACCGAAGAAGCAAAATTGTTGACTCAATTGCAATTATTAGATCCAGCAAATCATGAACCTCAACCCGCCCATAATGCAGTAATGAAAGAAATTCAAAAGCTTTACCGCCGTTGGGTTGAGGGTCAAAAATAGCAATTAAGTGGCTTTTTTAAGCTTTCGGTTCGCCAATACCAGTAGTTTCTTCTTTTTTGACTTCTGGGACAACATCAGGACGCTCTTTATCTTCCCAACCTACAGGACGCTTAGAGTTATACCAAGCAACAGAACCAATAGATACTGCCGCAATAAATCCAACTACATATACTAAAGTAAAAGACAAGGGAAAATGAGGGCCGTTTTCTGGGGCTTGGGCGGCGGTTTGCATTAATAAATTAATCATTTTATGCTCCTAATATTAGGCAATTGCTGATCTTAAGAGCATACAAAAATATGTGCTATTTTGCTATCTCCCCCAAGGATGAAGGGAATAGCTGAAACCAATTTTAACCATCGCTACCGAAGCCGGGAGTAGGGTCTCTTTGGGGTGCTGCCGCCGGGGGGTTGTTAGGCGGACGTTCTACAGGTTTAAGCCGCTCTCGCCAAGATTTGGTTGGTGTTTGGGGCGTAAATGTAGACCTTGGAGGTGTATTTTGGGGAGTAGACCTAACTTTGGGTTGCGATCGCTCCCTTGATGGTGCGACGACCGATTCTTGATTCCTTCGCAGTCGCCTGGGGGAGGAATTATTAGTTGGGCGATCGTTTCTATAGCGACGATTACGCCGCACTGTAGTTTCTGGGTTTTGGTCATCATAACGCCTTGAACCTCCCCGTCTTCGTTGCCGATTAGATTCAGGAATTGCTTGTATATTTTGTTCTCCTTGCCCAGTGAGACGTTTGGGACGAATACGCC
>CAJQOK010000403.1 GCA_905479905.1 uncultured Aliterella sp. | reverse complement strand
CTCGCCACGAGTTCTTTGTAGGAAGGAAATGTGACCCTAAGCGCTTGTCTATAACGCTGGCTGATGTCCAAAGCTATGCGACTGCACTGCATCAAAGCTCCTTAGCTCCTCTGCCAGTATGTGCGATCGCTGCCATCAAATCCCTGTTTAGGCCCACCAAAAAACGGGGCTGCCCAAAGCCAACCCAGCAGGATCCGTAGCTCTCCCTAAAGTAAAGGATTCCTTGGCAGAGCGGATAATACCCGAATGGGTAGTCCAGACCATGATTGGGTTATACCAATTTAAATTGAGTAATACCAATTCTTTATAAAGCTGCACTAAACAAAGCTTCAAGAATGAAACTATAAGAAGTGAGAGAGGCAATCGTTTCTGGTGTGATTGTCTCCAATACCGCCGATAACTTGTGTCGTAATTGATACCAATTTAAAATGAGTAATAGGCAGATAGGTTAGACTGAGTGTAGTTGTTTAGCCCCCTGTAGTAATGGCTGGTGTTACTTCAATTGAAGTCAAAGAGAGTTTGGATGAGTTGACACAGCAGTTGTGCCAAGTTAAAAGATCTTGTGCCAAAGAACGATTGCAAGTTCGCGCTCTGGCTGAAGCAAGAAAAGTCACCGAGTGTCAGCGCAATTGCCAAAGCAGTGGGGAAACATCGTCTCGCGGTGCAAACCTGGTTATCGAAGTACCGAGAGGGTGGAGTAGCGGCGATGTTAGAAATCAAGAAATCACCTGGGGGAGTGCGATCTATTCCACAATGGGGCGCGACGTTTCGGGGGGAAGATTCCCCCCGAAAGCTCGCTTCAGAAGATGCTTTAGGGAGACGGCTGCAAGACCAGCATCACGGGTTTAAAAGCTATTACGAAGTGCAGCAATGGTTAGCAGAAACCTTGGGAGTTGAAGCAAAATATCATGCAGTGTATCAGATGACCCGCTATCGGCTCAAAGCAAAGTTGAAAGTAGCACTTCGTATGCCATTACAAGCAAGATAAAGAGCAACTAGAAATGTTTAAAAAAAACTTGCGGATGACATTAAATTGTTGAGTCAATACTATCGTCAAGTCCGCTCCCGATGAGCGACCAATACGTTATTTTGCTAGTGATGAGAGTCGTTTTGGACTTCATACCATCATTGGACGATTAATTACGGCTTGCGGCATTAAACCAATTGGCTTTTGTTACTGGTTGTTTAAAGCATTTTGGCTCTATGGAGCCGTTGAACCCTTGACTGGAGCATCTTTCTTTTGGCAGTTTTCTCATGTTGATACTCAATGCTATCAACGGTTTTTAGATGAGTTTTCTAAAGCTTATCCCGATAGCATCAACATTCTTCAAGTCGATAATGGACGATTTCACAAGGGTAAAGATTTAATTGTCCCGGAAAATGTCATTTTGTTGTTTCAACCGCCTTACCGCCTTGAATTAAATCCCATTGAACGATTATGGGAACATCTCAAAGCGGATCTCAAATGGGGTTCTTTTCAAACTCTAACTCAACTGCAAACTAAAGTAGATCAACTTCTGGCGGAATTAACACCAGAAGTAGTTGCTTCCATCACAGGGTATTCTTTCATCCTGAATGCTCTATCTGCCCTCAATACTGTTTAAATTGGTATGAGTAAGACTAGAGCAATTTTCCCACGATAACTTGCTTTTAAGAAACGTAACAAAACCGCTCAATGGGATTGAGTTCAGGCGCGAGCGAATGTGGGGAAGCTTCCCAAGGCATTTTTCGGATGAATAATTCATGCATTTCGATGCCGCCCCAAAACGTCGCTTGGCAATGAGAAGGTTGAAAAATGGGAATAATATTTTCTGGATAATCAACAGCGAAGGAACGGTGAAACGACCCTCTATCCATTTGTAAGACTGCAACGTCATCCCCAATTTCCACCGCAAGGAGGTCTAAAAACCGTTGAAAACAGTCACTATCAAGATGTGAGAACTCGTAAAAAAAACTGTAGCCACTCTCCGGTTCCACTACTCCATACAGATAAAAGTTATGCCGCCAGCATTGATTTAATCCCAGAGGCTTAACTCCCTTGGCCGTAATTAAACGCCCAGAGATCGCCAAATCGTCCCAACCGCGTTTCGTCTTGGCCGGAGGCGGAGCGTCTCCGGCTCCGCATAAATACCTTAATCGTTTTGTGCCACCAAATTCCTCCTGTAAGAACTTAACGGCTAAAGGAATTTTTTTGGGAAGTGAGGAATGCTCTGTGGGGATTGTTTTAGACTTCGATCTAGAGGTACTTTAAGCAGGGCTCCCAATTCGTAACGAACAAGTTGATAGACTGTTTTGTAAGCAATGGTCAGTCCTAACTCGGCTGGAATCCATTGTTGGATTTGACCATAGCTACTAAATCCAGGAGCTTCAAGCAATTTTTCTTTAAGACGTTCCAAGGCTAACCCACGCACAATTCCAGCTTTACCGGGTGCTGATTTGACTTCCAGTAAACTTTTTAGCCCAAGCTCTTGATACTTTTTCAGCCATCGACTAATCGTTGCTTGATTTCGCCCTAGCAATAAAGCTAAGTGTTGTCTACTGCG
>CAJQOK010000402.1 GCA_905479905.1 uncultured Aliterella sp. | reverse complement strand
TAAAGACTGGTTATCTTGAAAATATGCTGCAACTGCTTGTCCATCAAGATTTTCGGCTTTATAGTCTCGCAAGCTCACACCCTTGACCTACAGGGGTACGGAGCCTAACTTTTCCCCCATCAACCGTCAACTCTTCTACTTCTTGGTTGACCTTAGCTGCCAAAAACTTATATCGCACTTTCAAGTCTTTGCTGCGTACTATGGGATATTCGCACGTCCTGTTAAGACTTCTAAATCTCTAGCAGTATTTTCATAGGATACATTTGAACTCAATAGCAAACAACACTTTTCTAGATATGGACTTAGTTGTTTGTTTGGTGCAATCTCTAGCTTTTTCGCCTGGTTTTTCGTAAGTTTCAGGCTGCCAATACTGCTTTTTAATCGTCTTTTTCTACCTGCGGTTGTACCAGTGACTGCTTGGATAAAAAAATCCCAATTTCTGGACTAACGTGCTTGAGTACCTTTTGGCGTACAGTCTGCTCAATTTCTGTCTTTAGTGTTTAATTTCTCTGGTGGGGTTTCCTCATAGAGAATGGCAGCAATAGCTTGTACGTGGTCTTCTAGTGCAATAGCATTCTCTGGAGTCATATCCTGTGCGTCCTGTCTATTTTCACTCCATCATACATTTTTGCGAAGAAGTGTAGTTGCCTGGTTCCTTAACTCAGTAAGTATTAATACTTATTGCAAACCTGAGATGCTCCCGAAGCTAAGGCGATCGCCGATGTTCTCTGCGCTCCGCGCGCGTCGCTCGAAAAGCTAGGGCTGCCATGAGAAAGGATTTGTTGGAGTTGGCAGAACAAGAGAATATTCCGTTGTGGCAGAATGCGATCTCTCACTGGATTAGGCAGCAGGGGAGTGAAAAAGTTTCTTTACTTCAACTACAGCAAGCACTAGGTATGCCACTGGTGGAGGTTTGGCACTTGGTTATTACATTCGCTTACTTCTTACTCGTGGGATGGTACAGAGGAATTTTACAAAGAATCGCAAGATATTTGTTTGACTACATTAAATTGAGCTAATAGGTAAATCGTTCTACCAGATAGTTTTAGCTTTAATGCGATCGCCTGCCAAAACTAAATAATCCCCTACTCTTAACCATAACCGTACCGTAATAGCAGCAATAGTAATTAGCATCTCATCGTTTTTATCGTTAAGCAAAGCAAAACCTGTAATCGGGCGCGTTTGCGCGCGTCGCACTTTCCTTGGACTACCATACTACCGAATACAGCTAAAAACTTGTGACCAAACGGTAGACACAGCTAGTACCTTAGCCCCTCGCACTATTTCTGGGTACGGTATGGCTACAGCGCTTTCGTTAACCCCTTCTACCGTTAACGAAAGCAGCAGTTAATTCGTGCTGTGGGGATGAAAAAAGCTGTGAAGCTGAACCAACTTCAATTAGTTGCCCAACTCCATCAACTACCCAAAACAGCGCTACATCATCAGCAATGCGTTTTGCTTGCGCTAGGTTGTGAGTGACAACAAGCAGCGTATATCTACTACGCAGACTAGCAATCAAATCTTCTACAGCTTCGCTAGAGATTGGATCGAGAGCGCTGCAAGGTTCATCCATAAGTAGAACCTCTGGTTCCAGCGCTAGCGCTCTAGCTAAACATAGACGTTGTTGTTGACCGCCAGAAAGCGAAAAAGCAGGAGCCGAAAGCCTGTCCTTCACTTCATCCCAAAGCCCCACATCTCGCAAGACATTCTCGACTCGGCGATCAATTTCGTCTCGCTTCTTTACCCCGTGTTCTCGCAAGGGAAATTCGATATTTCTTATAATCGAGAGCGGGAATGGGTTTGGTTTTTGAAACAGCATTCCAACTCGACGACGCAGTAAAATCGGAGCGAGAGCTTGCACATCCTGCTCTCCCAATAGGACGCGCCCTGAAACTTTACAACTCGGTGTTAGCTCAGTTAAGCGATTCAGACAATTTAGAAAGCTGGTTTTGCCACAACCGGAAGGACCGATTAGCGCTGTGATCCTACCGGATGCGATCGCCAACGATACGTCTTTAAAGGCTTGTTTTTTCCCGTAATCTAGGCTTAATCTCTCTGTTTGCATTGATGGAGGTTTACTTTCAAGTGTACCATAATCTTGCTTTCTAATTATCGATTTGTTCATACCACAAAAATTTTAGATTGCCGGAAATGCTCTGCTAACCACGATATTGCGCCATTAATTAGCACTAAAAAAACTATTAATACTAGAGCAGAGGCGTAAGCATGGGGTTCTCCTCCAGAGACATTCATGGCAAGGTCGTAGATATGGACGCAAAGACTTCGCCCTGAATCAAGCAGCGACTCTGGCATTCTATCTACATAACCGCTAGTAAAAATTAAAGCTGCTGTCTCAGAAATCGCTCGTCCTAAACCCAATAGTAGCCCCACCGCTATTCCAGGCATGGCAGCAGGCAGCAGTAGTTCCCACAGAATCGCTGTACGTGAAATTCCCAGTGCCGCAGCCGAGCGCCGATAGTCATTCGGTACAGCTTGAAACCCTGACTGCGTTGAGCGAATCAGAATCGGCAGCACCATACACGCCAGCGTCAACCCACCAGAGAGAATAGAAAAGCCCATCCCTAATGTCTTACAAAAGAAAGCGTTCCCGAATAGACCAAAGACAATCGAAGGTACACCTGCTAAAACGTCTAAGCTCAAGCGCACTAATAGCCCTAGTCCACTCGAAGAAGAAGCAAATTCAGCAAGCAGTATGGCAGTTCCTACAGATATAGGAATTGAAACTGCTAGACAAACTCCAACAATTAGGGCTGTTGAAACTAAAATTGGCGCAATTCCTCCCTCTCGACCTGCATTGCTTGGCGGCGTAGTGAGAAATTCCCAAGATATCTGACCTATGCCATGCCAGAACACGTCGCTTAATAGCCATAGCAGCGCCCCTGTAACTAGAGCAGCAACAGCCCAAGTTATTGCACTCCAAACCAATTCTTCTGGCTGTAGTTTGCTTAAGTGTAAAGATAGGCTTTTGCCTTTAGTTTGTGCCAGCCCATAATGAGCCTCAATTTTCTCAGGCTGATCTTCCAGTGCTGAATTTTTACTCATAAATCTGCCCCTTATTAAGCAGTTCAGCAACAATGACTAAAGCGACGACCATTGCCATCAAAACTGACCCACTGACAAACAATGCAGCACGATGATTGCCTACTGCATAAGCCATCTCTAGAGCAATATTTGCTGTCAAAGTCCGCACTGGATCAAATACATTCATAGGAATCTGAACCACGTTACCGCAAACCATTAGCACTGCCATAGTTTCGCCAATCGCTCGTCCCGTTCCCAAGATTACACCTGTTAACAAACCTGACAAAGCTGCTGGCAAAACAACACCGCGTACCGTTGCCCAACGTCCCAGTCCTATTGCTGCACAACCGCGTAGATACTCTGGTGGCACACTTGCCAAGCTAGCATCCGCTAATAAGGTAATTGTGGGTAGAATCATCAACGTCAAAATTAAAATTCCTGTTAACAAACTTGCCCCTGGTGGATGAATGCGTCCAATAATTGGCACTAGCACAACTAAACCCCAGAAGCCATAAACTACTGAGGGAATACCAGCTAACAGTTCAATTAAACGCCGATACAAACTAGCGATTACTGACGGGGCATAATAGTGGCAAAAAATTGCGCTAAAAATGCCTAGTGGAGTTGCTATTAACACTGCTCCTGCTGTTACTAATAGCGTTCCCCATAACATTGGCAACAAATTAAATTCTTCACTGGTAGGATGCCAGTCAGGATCGTTGAAGAATCGAGCTAAACCTATTGTTTGTAGGATGGGCAAGGTTTCCCAGATTAGAAACAGCATGATTAAAACCACAATTGCTGCTGCCAAAAGCGCCATTCCCCGTAATGTCCATACTAAGATTACTTCACTGCGAGACGGGGACAAAATATTGCTCCTTTACTATGTCCTGCACTTGCGGGGAACGAGCAAAATCAATAAAGCTTTTTTGCAACCCAGTTGGGGTTGTATTTGTCACCAAGTTGAGGGAACGAGAAATAGGAAATGTACCTTTGCTGACGTTGGTGATTGAGGCAGTTACTCCTTCCACTGGCAGCAGTTTGATAGGAGTTTTGTGGGTGGCAGCGTATTCGCCAGAACCGATAGAGACATAACCAATAGCATTGGGATTTCCAGCTACTGTCTTGATGCCTTGCTCATTATCACCAATTACCACATCGGCTTCAATATCCTTAGTCTTGATTTTAAAGTGTTCGGCAAATAGTTCTAGGGTGGAACGTCCATCGGCTTTATTAACTACAGTGATTGGAGCATCAGTACCGCCGACTTGTTTCCAGTTAGTAATTTTACCAGTGTAAATATTAACAATTTGCTTGTCACTGAGGTTTTGAACCCGGTTATCTCGGTTGAGAATTACTGAGATCCCATCCTTGGCAATAGTAAATGCTTGTAAATCCTTTTCATTGGCTTTGAGCGATCGCGATATCATACCTATATCTGCTGTTCCCTGACGCGCATCGGCAATTCCTCGTGAAGAGCCTCCGGTTTGTACATCAATTCGAGCTTCTGGATGCTCCATTTCGTAACGCTTCGCGATCTCCGCCGCCAGTGGCGCTACAGTGCTAGAGCCAGTTAAAACTAGCTTACCCTGTAGCTCCTTTGCTACTTCTGGAGGCTTTGAACACGATTGCAGCACGAAACAGATGCTTGACCCTAAAGACAGTAGTGCTATAATTCCTAAGTTTTTCATTGGTTAAAATAATAATCCTCTTAAACTTGCAATCTATTAAGCAATTGGGTCAAATGAAAGAAAACAACACCCTAAGTCAATCGTCCTATATCCATTAACGCTAATAACTTTAGACCCAAACTGATAAAGCACTGCTTTACCATCTCGCGTCGCTACAATTAAACCCTCGTCTCGCAAAACTTTGAGATGGTGAGATAGTAAACTTTGCTCCAATCTCAACACGGCATTCATTTCGTAAACGTGCTTAGGTCCGCTTTCTAGCAGAGCCAAAATTGCTAGACGTGTTGAGTCTGCTAAAGTCTTCAACTGGCGAACACAAGAGGACTGTGGGGAAACTTTTTTAATATCCATGCATTACTCACGAAAAACTTTATGGTCTACTTCTAATCAACCGGAACCATGATTGATATTAAATTATATTCATATCAATCATGGTTCGTTAACCAATTCTTAACTTTTCTTTAGATGATTGCTCCCTTTGAGCCTAAAATCACTTTGATCAGCACAGACTATTTACTGTAAGTTGATTGGTGAAAAAGGCTTCTAGTATCCAAGTACGTCACAAAATACAACTACAAATAGCGACCACTCAAAAAATTAATTGCTCCATGATCAAGCCTCCCCCACGCAAACTCCCCAATTCATCCCGCCGCGATGCCTTCGGCGGTTCGCGAAGCGACCATCGCCAATTCCTCTACCTCCACGAAGTCGATGCCCTAATTCCCGCTACTAAGCAAACCCGCGCTCCCACCCGTAACCAAGCTCTAGTCATGCTGCCAATCGCTCAAGCGCTACAACCATCGGAAATCTGCCATTTGCGCTGGTGCGACCTGAATAAAGCTGCCAATACCTTGCTTGTTGTCCGCAATCGCTCTAAGTCCCTCCGCATCCAGCCTCAAGTTGTGGTCAACCAGCAGCCTTTGTGTCCTGCGGAAATTGAGATTTTGCAGGAATTAATACACCGAAGTAAAACTGATTGGCTACTAGAAAGCGAAAGACAACAACGCCTAAGAAGTCGCTCTTTGCACCATATCGTTTACCAAGCTGGCGAAAAAGCTGGTTTGCCAATTCCTGTTCATCCCTATATGCTCCGCCGTTCTGGGCTATATTACCGCGCCGCTTTGTTGCTGCAAGGAGCCAATCTATCTCTACATGAGTGCTGCCTGCTGTGGAATTATTACGCTACATCCTCAGCTATGCCTGCTTCCTTTCAAAAAGAGTACCAGACAATTAACCGCAAGCGTGAGGAGACTTTTTTGCTTGCTTTTGAGCAAATCAAAGCTTTTGCTGGGATTAGCGCCGATGAAAATATCATCGATTATCTTTTGGGTGCTTATTTGTTGTCTCCCCGCTTGCCAGAAATTTCCGATAACTACTGGCTCAGTCCCTCTAACTGGCATTTGCGAACTTTGCCGAAAACATCTAGAACTAATAGATAACATTTTTATAGTTGTTACTAGCAAGTGCATAATAGTGAGTAATACTTTATACTTATTCAATTTAAGTTATTTTTACGGTGCAAAACTCCTCCATTTCTCCTACATCTAATTCCATCGTTGCCAAACTTTTAGAAATTGATGCCGACTTAGCAGCAACTGAAGTCCAGTTAGCGGCTCAACTTCAGTCCATTCAAGAGAAACGCCACAGTCTCAAAAACGTTATCAGCCTATTTCCTCCTGTAGATACTGCATATCCTACACCTGTAGTCACATCAACTCCAGAATTAGTTGAAAAACTAGCCCAACCCCCTGTTCCAGAAGTGGCAACTCCAGAGCTAGAAAATACAACGATAGATACTACCGAAGCTGCGCCATCCACTCAAAAGCGACAAGGTAAGAAAAATATATCTTCTTCTACCAGCAAGTCAAATAAGAAATCCGTACCCACCAAGGAGGCAAGCAAAGAAGCAGATACTTGGCAGCAGTATTTAAAAGAAGACTTTATCAACGCTAGTCTAGCTGAGGCTGTAGCTGAAATTATGCAACAGCGCTTAGAACAGGTATTAGAAATTACAACAATACTAGATGCCATTTTTGTACAGGAGATTCCAAAAGAGTTAAGAAGCAAGGCGCGAGAGCGTGTCTCGAATGTCCTGTCGGTGGGTGCGAAGAAAGGAAAATGGTATCGAGGGCTTGCTGGTAAATATGGTATGTCAAGTGCCGCCGTTGAGGAAGACTCAGCAGTATAACAAATTGGAAGTTTTATAAACTTAGGTCAATGTTACCGCAGCCTACTCGCACTAAAGCTGG
>CAJQOK010000401.1 GCA_905479905.1 uncultured Aliterella sp. | reverse complement strand
ACTACAGTTTTTCCTTTGGCGGCTAAAGCTAGACTTTGCGATCGCACTTGTGCGCTAATATCAACGTTATTCTCACTGATATACTGGTAGTTGCCTAACAAAACTTGCTTATTTTCTACTACCGCCGATACCCCCAAGCCTGGCTCGGTATAGAAGTCTTTAGCGATGGGTAGAGATATATTTTGCTCTTTAGCCGCTTGAGTAATCGCGGAAGCTAAAGGGTGACAAGCACCACTTTCAACAACGGCGGCTAATTGCAATAGTTCGCGCTCCGACAAATTATTCTTGGGAGTAACTACAACATCGGTGACGGTAGGACGACCGCTTGTTAGAGTGCCAGTTTTATCAAAAACTACTGTATCTAGCTGATGGACTCGTTCTAAAACATCTCCACCTTTAATCAAAAGTCCTTTTTGCGCTCCGACTCCCGTACCAACTAAAATCGCTGTAGGTGTAGCAAGCCCCATAGCACAAGGACAAGCTACAACCATAACGGCTATAGCTAGTTTTAAACTCAATAACAGTGGTGAGGGTTGAAGCAACGGGGTATTTGCCAAGTGCTGGGCGTGGAGAGACATATCGTGACTACCCATTTGCCCAGGTAGCAAAACCTCTGTCCAAATATGAGTACCAATAAAGTACCAAAATAAAAAAGTTAATATAGATGCGGCTAATACTCCATAAGTAAAGTAACCTGCTACAGTATCCGCTAATTTTTGAACGGGAGCTTTACGAGTTTGGGCAGCTTCTACTAAGGCGACTATTTGGGCTAAAGTGGTATCTGCGCCAGTACGAGTTGCTTTTAAGGCAAAAGCGCTTGACTGGTTTAATGTTCCGGCGGTGACAGTATCTCCTAGCTGCCTAATTACTGGAAATGCCTCACCAGTTAACATTGATTCGTCTACCATTGTGCGCCCCGCTACAACTTCACCATCTACAGGAATTTTTTCCCCTGGTAAGACTTGTATCCATTCTCCTACTTTCACTTGAGACGCGGGAATTTCGACACTAGAGGCAGATTGAAAATTATTATCTAAAGATACTACTTGGGGTGCAATCAATCGTGCAGAGGGTGGTTGCAGTGCCAATAATTGCCTAAAGGCGGTGGCGGCTTGACCTTTAGCTTGCTGTTCTAAGGTTCTACCTAGCAAAATAAAACCTAAAAGCATGACTGGCTCATCAAAAAAGCATTCCCAACCCAAGGGAGGGAATAACAAAGCGATTACACTTGTGGTATACGCCGTTAAGGTTCCCAAAGCTACCAAAGTATTCATATTCGGCGCATTTCGTCGCCAGCCGCGCCAACCTTCAACTATTATTGGTCTTGCTGGGATAAGTAAAGTAATCGTTGCCAGTCCCCAATGCAACCAGATGTTTTCTAATATAGGCAGCGATAATATACTTTTTGGCAAATGTCCTAAGCTAGACAAAATCAGTAACAGGAATGCTAAAAATAATTGCTTTAATGCCGAACGCTTCTCGCGCTGCTGTCGTTCGCTAAAATCTTCTACTGTCGGTGTTTTGCCCAAAGTGACATCGCGGGGTTTAGTCGGAAACCCTACTAATGTCAAACGTGCGGCTAATTCTTGCGGCTCGACACTGGTTAAACATTCTACTACCGCAACCTCTGTAACCAAGTTTACACAAGTTGCGATCGCTCCTGGGTGCTGTGCTAATTGTTTTTCTACGGTTTTAACGCAACCTCCACACTTCATCCCTGTAATATCTAGGGTAATCGTCTTACTAGCTAATGGCTGTTGAGGCGTTAATTTAGATGCAGATGGGGCAATTTGCATAAAACTTGGCAGATTGTAACAATATCTTAATACTTTTTTACTTTAGCGCTTCTGAGCCAGTAATGAAGTAAGTTACAGCAGTTCTCCCTAGACTACCAAATGCAGCAAGCAGGACTTGAAGCAACTATTGCCTCCTAGTGGATAATTGATGAATGCTTTTTACCAAGCTTTGCAAGTTCAAAAATTCTCTAAAACGGAAATGCGTCAAGCTCCATTGAGCTTAAGTCGCAATGCTCATCCTTATTAGTGGCGACCGTTTATCTTAGTTAATAATGGGTTATTTTAGCAGACGTTGGGTTTTACAAAATTCTTAAAAATAGACTTGGGGGTACTTTTTGCCCCCCGATAAAGAGCTTTCCCCCTCTATTTCTACAGGTTGCCGTTGCGAAAGGCAAGAATAAATATTACTACAGGTCCCGAAATCATAATTAGTCCTACCGAAACCAACTGAGCAATAACGAGCCAATTAATGCTGCTTAATCCATCGAACAATGATTCCATTTTTCCTCCAAATTAACCCAAAAACTTCTATCAATGCGCCATAAAACCCGCAATCTATTTTACCTCAAAGAGCGATCGCTATATTAAAGTAACTTCACAAATCTACAATAGACGATCGCAAAATTTGCTTTTTTCTCATCCAGTTTTACTCCTCCAGCACTCTTGAAAGTGCAATAAGCTAGAGAAGCAATATCTTTAATTAAATTATGGCAACCTGGCAATGCGTCAAGCAATGTGGAGCCTGCTGTCATCTCGACGCAAGCGATCGCCCCGATTTAGATGAATACCTCCTCCCGGATGAATTAGCACTATATCTGAGCATGGTAGGAAGCGATGGTTGGTGTATTAACTACGATCGCATTGGGCGAGAATGTCGGATTTATGCCCATAGACCGCGCTTTTGTCGCGTAGAGTCAAATGTATTTGCCGATATGTACGGTATAGAACCAGAAGAATTAAATGACTTTGCGATTGAATGCTGCGAACAACAAATTACTGGAGTTTATGGCGATTTATCTTTAGAAATGGTGCGATTTGAGAGTGCGGTAGGGATAAGTTTAGATTTACCGCCTAAATTATCAAGCCAGGGTTTTTCTTAAAATTTGTGCAGAGTAGTTGATTTATGTAACAAATATAGAGAAAATGAAAGGAATATGAGAAATTTTTGTCCTTTAACCTAATTACTCGTGAAACTTGATGCTGCGCCTGATTCAGTCACTACATCAGAAAAACCGCTTATAGCGATCGCACCTAATAATCAGCGATCGTCTATTGGTAAAATTTTCGGTTCTACATTCATAACCATATTTTTAGCGGAGTTAGGCGACAAAACCCAGTTAGCAACCTTGCTAATGAGCGCAGAATCTCAGCATCCTTGGGTAGTATTTTTAGGTGCAAGTACCGCCTTAGTTGCAACTAGCTTGCTAGGAGTAATAGTAGGACGTTGGATAGCTAGTCGTTTTACTCCCAAAACTATAGAAATAGCCGCCGGAATTAGTTTGCTACTAATATCAGCAACGTTGTTGTGGGATGTAATTGTAGGTTAAAAAAATATGGATTGGCATTTGCTAGGACTGAGTTTTGTTACCGTGTTTTTGTCTGAATTGGGCGATAAAAGTCAGTTAGCGGCGATCGCTCTTAGCGGTCAATCATCTTCACCCCGCGCGGTATTTTTGGGTACTGCTACAGCGCTCGTATTGACAAGCTTGCTGGGAGTAATTGCAGGCGAATGGATGGCGGAATTGTTACCCGTGCGGACAGTTAAATTAATTGCCGCGATCGGGTTTGCGATTTTGGGGATACGGTTGTTGTGGTCTAAAAGTGATGCTGTAACTGTTTTAGATCGAGATTTGTAAGGGGTGGGGAAAGTGCGAAGCCCGTAACCGGGCGCGCTTGCGCTATCGCGTTTATCTCATCTTGAACGCTGCCATTTGTTTCACCATAAAACCTGCTCGCCTCAGCCGTTTTACTTAATAATGGTGATGATACACCGTGTTGATATGATTGGCAGGATGAAACTTATATAAGCCATGCCTCCCAGCGATCTTGACCGTATTAAAGATAAAGTCCGACTTCGCCAGTACGATAGGTCAGCCCATGCAATGGAAGAAATGGCTGAAGATTACCTGACCATTCTGGATGTGGAAGTAGCAATTTTAAGCGGTCAAGTTATTCGAGTTGAAAAAGATGATCCCAGAGGCACAAAATATGTAGTAGTGGGGACTGAACTTGATCGGCAAACCCCTGTTGGTGTGGTTGGACGTTTTGCCAGTAGCGGACGGTATCTAATTATTACAGTCTATGAAGTCACTGAATTTGAGGGCTAAAGATATGTACGGTTATAGGTGCGAATATTGCGAAGGTACGGTTCAAAATCGCTTTGTTAAGCGTGAAGTATTCAAGCATC
>CAJQOK010000400.1 GCA_905479905.1 uncultured Aliterella sp. | reverse complement strand
GCTTGGGTTGTATTACTGTTACCCAGGCTTAACATTCTTCAACTCCTCAATCGGCGGCAGTCCACCTCCTTCAGCACACTGCCGCCAATATTCATCCGTTGCATCTACTGGAACTCGATTGCAGCTTTTCTTTCCTCCTTTCGAGAATGCTGCTAATTGTTCTTTTGTATAACCACGTAGTTGAAATAACTCTATTTCATCTTTTTCTAGCTGATAGCCTAGTTTTTGGCATTCCCTAGCTAAATCACGGTGATAATATTCCCCTAGCAACTCTCGATGAAGCCAAATCTGCTGATAGCTTAAGTCTACCCATTGACCATCAAGGCTTTGTGTTAAGTTCACGACTAGGCAATGGGTATGTAACTCCTCTTCTAGTTCTCTGCTGACATCATGATGTTGCTTTAATACAACTAGATTTTTAGTTTGCACCCATTCCCCATCAACTTCTATTCCTGCATAATGCTCCTCCAGAAAATCTATTGTCCTACTTACGGATTGACGATGCGCTTGCTCTAATCGATTATCTCCGCCTACCAAGCAAGCTATGCTCACACTTTTAGGCGACCAAAACGTTAAGTCTACACCGTAGCTTTTTTCTACTTTTTTCTTTGTCATTTAAAAGTTTTCCTCAACTTGAATAATTAAGCTGCTGGTTTTCAAAAAATTAAAAAGATGATTTTTGTGGAAATTAACCTACTTTACAAAAGCAGGAGAAATTAAGTATTTTTGGTCACGTAAAGTTGATACTAAAAATATAGCTTATAATCTGTTTATTGCAACTATTTGATTTGTATTTCTGCACTAAAAGGTGCGTCAGGTGCGGTCGCCTTCGCGACTACCTAATTCCGGTGGGGTTTGGGGAGGTCGCCTCCCCATCGCTAGTCGGTAGAAAGCGGCAAGAGTCGGCGTAAGTCGGCAACTATTGACGACTGCCTAGCTATTTTAGGTACTTATTGATTAGTACAGTCAATAAGTAAAAATCGAGTCGGCATAAGTCGGTATAAGTCGGTAAAAATTGTTTATTTTGGTCAATAAAATGTTTCTTAATGGTTTGCTTTTTCTTCGATAAGTGTTAAGTTAAATTTGAACTGCCACCAGTCGGTATAAATCGGTAAAAGTTGTTTAATAACGTCAACAACTCCGAGAAACCGCCAAACAGTGTTAGCACAGTAAAATCAGAAATTATTGAGAATTGCTGCGAATGTAAATTCGCAAAAAACTTTGTGTTGGCATTGAAATAAAGAGGAATAAATGCCTGAGCTTAAAACAATGGAAAGGCAAATCGTTTTAGTTTTAACTTTAGATCCTGGGTCATCGCTGACAAAGATCGTGTATCAGATTGTTTACAACTCCTGGGAAAAATCTGAGCCAAAGATTTTGTTGATGGAACCCCAGGTAATAGAAGTAAGCCAAGAGTTAATTGAGGCATATGAGGCGCAAAGGTTGACCAGCGCCGACCCAGAGAACGAGGCTTGGATAGAGTGTGAGGGGGAATTTTATGCAGTGGGGTTCTTAGCCCAGAAACAATTTTACGCTCATGCCGGACTTAATGAGTTGAAGTACGAAAGAGCAGTATTAAAGTTGATGGCAGCCGTAGGAGCGATCGCAGAGCGTGAGGGTTTACCAGACTCTTTTTCTGTGGCGTTAGCCTCACTATTGCCTTACAAAGAATGGCGGGACTGCGAGAAGTTTGAGCGCTCGGCTACCAATGCTTTATCTAACTTCTGCTTTCGCGGCAAGGCATTCTCATTGCCATTACAGGTGTTTGAATGCAAACCTGAAGGTGCGGGGCTGGTGTTGACACGGGGGAGAAAGTTAGGGTTAGCAACCAAAGAGCGGGTAATCTTAGTGCTAATGATGGGCTACCGAGATGTATCCTTTCTACTATTTGAGCGTGGCAAGATTGTTGATGGTGGCACGTCACCAAAACATTATGGGTTAGTGTTGTTAGTTGAGAGGGTACAACAACGTACATCTGGGCTTGATAGCGAACCATTGCTTCGAGCCATCCATCGGGCGGCAATGGCTAAAAAGCCAGGGAAGGACAAACAAAAGCTGTTTCAAGAGCTAGTGCGGAGTAAAAAGCCACAACATCAAGCTGAAGAAATTGCTCAAATTATGGAAGCGGTGAGAATTTCCCGCCTTGAGTATTGGAGCATTTTGTCTGGATGGTTAAAGAGTATAATTCCCACAGGTGTTGATGAAGTAGTTATCGGTGGCGGAACGGCGGAGTGTTTTCGCTCTGAACTCAAGTCTCACTTTGCGGCTATTGATATTTCCTGGGCAGCAGAATTAGAGGAGGATGTGAGACTAGCATTCAACCTCTCACCAGAAAAAGATACTTTGTGTTTGCGACTAGCAGACGTTTATGGATTATCTCGTTCTCTCCTTAAAAAAATAGAAGGCGGTGTTGGTCTTGTCAGAAAAATTTGAGATCCGTTTTAGTATTCAGGCGGAACCAGGTAGCCCAGAATTTGAACTATTGCGCTATTTAAAAAATTCCGGTCAGACACTCTACCCACTTAGAGATATGGCAATGACGGCGCTGATAAGTCATTGGCTACCACTGGTTTATAGAGATAGCAAAAAAGCAACACCACAAAAATTACACCAGGTAATTCGTGACTGTACTCACCGCTTAATGATGCAGCTACAGTATTTTCGAGAAATGGATGAAATGGCACAAGAGCAAAATCAACTTAAAGCTAGTACCTCAAACGGTCACTACCCTGTGCAAATTGAGCCATCTCCTCCGGCTGGAGAAAATGAAACCCAATACGATCCTGACGATTTATTTAATAATTAGTAGGTACAGTATGTCCCAAAGTTCAGCAAACATCTTCTCAAATCTATTGCACGAATCGCCATCATTATTCCTTTTGTCTGCATCAGGGCGAGACGCAGGTAAAATCACCATGTTGTTTAGTTCAGTATTAGCAGCAAGAGAAGTGGCTTATATGCTGCGCGGTGATTGGGATGGGTTAAATGCTGTCACTATCTACCAGCCGGATGCGGTAGCAGTACTGAATGCTTTAGCTTTACTGAAATTGGAACTAGGGCTTGAGGAAGTTAATTACTGTCATGCCGGAGAGGATTGTTC
>CAJQOK010000399.1 GCA_905479905.1 uncultured Aliterella sp. | reverse complement strand
ACTTTGGTCAATTGAAGCTACTGTTCCGGTATCTTGAAACCAGTAAGATTCTGGTCTGAGAACCCGCACTTTAGAACCACGTTCTACCATGAGTATTTTCCCTTTGATTTATTAATCGCCCAGTGAATACGGCTAATTGTTATCACTCTACAACAAGGGCTGCAACCTGCTGTGCTATTTGGTGTTTAAGTTTTGTTGCTAGAGCTAAATTAGTATCGCTGCTTGCTCACAAACTGTTGGCAAATCTAAGTAATTATTTTAACTATGTCCACAAAAAAATATCCCACAACTCGCAGGCGCAGACCTAATATCGGAAAAATGCTTTTAACAGTAGTAATGAGCTTTATAGCCTTGCTATTACTGATTTATGGCGGTTTAGGTTTAACTCGTCCACCCCGTACAGATTTAGAGCAACAATTGTTTCCAGGTATTACTTATCAGCGTGAATTTCGTTCTACACCGCGCCAAACTATGCTGCACATTGTCACTATTGACTTAACTACTCCTAATCTGAAGTTTTTAGTTACCCCCGGAACACCTGGTACGGATGGCAAAGAAATTAAAGCCCGGACAACTTCAAACTTTTTAAGCGAGTTTGGAGTAAAACTTGCAATTAATGCCAGTTTCTTTTTGCCTTTTTATGAGCGTACCCCTTGGAATTATTATCCGCGCGTTGGCGATCGCGTCGACATATTAGGTCAAGCTATTTCTAATGGCAATATCTACTCTCCTGGGGGAAAAATTTGGTCAGTAATGTGTATTTCTCCCAGTAACTCAATTCAATTTCGCGCCGAAAAGTGTCCAGAAGGTACTATTCAAGCTATCTCTGGTAATAGGTTGCTGGTAGAACGTGGCGAACCGATACCTTTAGACATTGATGAGTCGAAAGCAAAATTTTTGCCTTGTACCGCCATAGGAATTAATGAAGCTGGGGACAAATTGTGGATTATTGTGGTAGATGGTCGTCAGCCTTTCTACAGTGAGGGACTTAATTTAGCTCAGTTGAGAGGTATTTTTATAGAGTTGGGTGTTTACACGGTTTTAAATCTGGACGGTGGCGGTTCTTCAACTTTAGTTGTGGAACAAAATGGGCAACCAAAGGTATTAAATGCGCCAATTCATACCCGCGTACCCATGCGTCAGCGTCCTGTTGCTAATCATTTAGGTATTTATTTTGGTAATGGGTAATGGGTAATGGGTAATTGGTAATTGGTAATTGGTAATTGGTAATGGGTAATTGGGAATGGGTAATTGGTAATGGGTAATTGGGAATTGGTAGTAATTTCAATGAACAATTCCCAATGCGGTATGAATGAGGGAGACAAAAGAGTAGAGACAAGGAAAAATCATCATACTTTCAGCAACGCCTTAAATTAAAGAGAGTTTTACAGAGCGATCGCGCTAGTAGCATGGTTAATAAATCTATTTGGCTGGCTTTAGCGATCGGCAATTCTCGGTTACACTGGGCTTTGTTTAAAGGCGAAGAACTTTGTTGTAGTTGGGATACAGATTATTTGACGGCTACTTCCATTCAACTATTAGCCTCTGGAAGTTGGGACGATTTACCCTTAGAGGTATTAGTTGGAGAAGATTTTGCTTATCCCTTACCTTTGTATTTGGTTTCTGTAGTACCTAGCCAAACTGAGCTTTGGCAAACTTACCCAAATATACAAGTAATTACTTTAGATGACGTACCGCTTAAAAATATATATTCTACCTTGGGGAGCGATCGCGCTTTAGCTTTGTGGGGTGCAAAAGAAACCTACAGTTTACCTATATTAGTTATTGACTCTGGTACAGCGCTTACTTTTACGGGAAGTGATGCCAATTTTGCTTTCGTAGGTGGAGCAATTTTACCGGGATTAAGCTTACAATTTCAGGCTTTGAGTCAAAAAACTGCTAATCTATCCCTTATCCAACTACCTACACAATTACCCCCATACTTTGCGACAAATACGACTCAATCAATCCAAAGTGGGATTATTTATTGTCTAATTGCTGGAATCAAAAGCTTTATAGAGAAATGGTTGCAGATGTACCCAAATAGCCAAGTAATATTAACCGGAGGCGATCGCACAATTCTATATAGCTATCTTAATTCCCAGTTTCCTCATCTAGCTGAGAAAATCCAGTGCGATCGCAATTTAATCTTTTGGGGAATCCAAGCTTACCGAAAAGCGCAAAATTCAAGCTAAAGTTGTCAAATTATCTAAATAATCTTGCAATTGTCGTCTGTGATCGTGAGCAAGTCTACCTTCTGGTAAAGAATCTAAATTAAAAGCTTGAATATTCAATACTTCTAACTTGTCGTTAATTGCCATTACTCCTGTAACGTCTGCTTCCACTACAATACAAATTGAGTGCATTCTTGGATCGCGATCGGGTGCGGAATACACGCCAACTAAGCGGCGAATTTTAACAACTTCTAAACCCGTTTCTTCTGCTAATTCCCGCTTTACAGCCGTTGGGACATCTTCACCCCAATCTACTATTCCTCCTGGAAGCGCCCACAAGCTATTATCGCGCCTTTGAATTAATACAATCCGACCATCGGGTAAAATCGGAATAATACTCGTACCTGTTATCGGGTGACGAATAATTAACCCTAATACCGTCCGAATAATTTGCCATAAACGGCTCATAGTTAAAATAATCCACTTTTTATAAACCTAACTCAACAACGCCGCAAAGATACCAGTAGTAAAACAACTTCATCTACCGCCTGTCTAATTGTTGCCGAGCTTTGGTTAGATTGATTAACAAGAATACTAAAAACAAGTGGCTCGTAGTTTGGGGCGTTAATATATCCTGATAAAGCTAGAACCCCGCTCATTGTTCCGGTTTTGGCGCTAACAACGCCTTGAGCCGGGGTGTTTTTCAAGCGATTAACCAAAGTACCACTAACCCCCGCCACAGGCAAAGAAGCCTTGTAAACAGTCGCATATTGAGATGATGACATGGCGCTCAAAGTTTGAGCGATCGCATCTGGACTAACTAAATTATGCCGCGACAATCCCGAACCATCAGCCATAACATAACCTTTGGGATCTACCCCTAAGTTTGTCAAAGCTTGTTTAGCAGCAATTAACCCTGTTTGCGAATTGCTATCCAAGGAATTTACTTTACTTCCCAACGTGCGTAACAACGCTTCTGCATACAAGTTATTGCTATTAAGATTTGCCTCTACTAATAATTGCGATAATGGGGGCGAATTTATGGCGGCAATTTCTGGTGCGTTAGCTAATTGCTTTTCAACTTCAACAATATTTAGCCTAACTCTATTGCTATTGTCTTTAATCCCTTCAATTAATAACACTCGGCGCAAGTGTTGAACAAAGTTTTCTGCGGGATTAATCACAGCTAGAGAAACCGATTCCGGCGGAGAATTAATACTTAAGCGTCCGCTAAGATGCAATATACCGCTCAAATCCCGATTTAATTCAACTTCTGTGGGTTCTCCTGGCTTTACTGTCACTGACTGATTATCAACACTTTGCCATTGTGTCGCCGCCATTGGATCGCTCCAAACAAGACGCAATGGTTGACCTATTTGTTGAGGCAACAACTGTAACGTTACAGCATTTTGATTGATAATTAAGCTGCCAATCGGTGCGCCGTAATCTGCCTGAATGTCTCCCCATTCCCAGTCTGGATTGATAATATCGTCAGTGCGACTTCTCTCTACTGCTAAATAGGTCAATTGCCTAACTCCTGTCAGCTTCAACTGCCTTGCTAAAGCCGTAAGCTGAACATCGGTCAAACTTGGATCGCCACGTCCTACAAGGCGTAATAGACCGCTATCTGTACCGTAAATAGAAGTACGAATACGATAATTTGCTCCTAGTTGCTGCAAAGCCGCCGCCGTCAGTAACAGTTTGAGATTTGAAGCGGGAATAAAATATTTATCCGAGTCGCGGCTATAAAGACTTTGACTATTATTTAACTTGTTAACGACAATTCCCCAACGTGCTTGACTAAATTGTGGGCGATTAGTAATTGTTTCTATCGCCTTACCAAGCTGCGCGGGACAGATAACCGGATTAACTTCTACCGTTTTTGTTGGGGTAGATGGTTTAGTTTGGGCGAAAGCTTGCTCAATATTTAACTGTGTATAGAGCAATAGCAAGATTAAGCTGATTCTTTTAGTAATATTATTTTGCATAAAAACTTATAAATGCTAATTGCTAATTAGAGCAGTTTTTAGCCAAAAAAATCGGCGAGTAACTATTTACCCGCCGATTCTTAATCAAATTAAAGATACACTTTTACAATTTAGTGCCGCACTCAGGACAAAAATTATTACTAAGATTCTTAGCGCCGCAGCTACTACAGAAAACTGGCTCTACTTGTTCGGGTTTGGGAACATCTTGTAAACCAATCATCTGTGAATTGCTCTTACCAGGCGCAACCATTGGGTAACAATTCTCATCTCTAGTGACATGAGCATCTACGAGCATCGGGCCATTATGAGCCAACATTTGAGAAACCGCATCGCTTAATTCTTCCCGTTTATCAATCTTAATTC
>CAJQOK010000398.1 GCA_905479905.1 uncultured Aliterella sp. | reverse complement strand
CTACGAGGGCGCTCCCACTCCAAGCGCTGTCAGGCAGCATGATGGTAGCGGCGAACCAACAACGGTGGAGGGATACCGCAACCGCTATGCCTTGTATAAATCCGATCCCAATCTCCAAGCAGCACACGCTGCCTTTCCTTGGATAACAACTTGGGACGATCATGAAGTTGACAATAACTACGCCAGCGATGTGCCTCAAGATCCAGCCCTACAATCGCGTGAGGCATTCTTAGCTCGCCGGGCTGCGGCTTACCAGGTATACTACGAACACTTGCCCCTGCGACGGTTCTCTTTGCCTACAGGAGCCGATATGCAGTTGTATCGACGTTTGACCTTCGGCAACCTAGCCGAGTTCAACGTGCTAGATACTCGTCAATACCGCAGCGATCAAGCCTGTGGCGACGGAACTAGGATTAATTGTACTGAAGCTTTAGAGTCATCGCGGACGATAACAGGTCAAAAGCAGGAACAATGGTTGTTTCAAGGGTTAGCTAAGTCTCAAGCTCGTTGGAATATTCTTGCTCAACAAGTATTCATGGCCCAAAGGGATTTTGAGCCAGGAGCAGAAGCTCGCTTAAGTATGGATGCTTGGGATGGTTATGTAGGGTCACGCGATCGCCTTTTCCAATTTTTGCAGCAAAGTCAGCCTGCAAACCCCGTAGTGCTAACGGGTGATGTTCATGCTAATTGGGTAGCTGACCTCAAAGCTGATTTTAACAACCCAAAGTCAAAAACTATCGGCACAGAGTTTGTCGGTACTTCAATTAGTTCGGGTGGAGATGGCTCAGATACCAACGCAAACACTGAAGCAATACTAGCAGAGAATCCCCATATCAAATTCTTCAACAATCAGCGCGGTTATGTACGCTGCGAACTTACACCCCAGCGTTGGCAGAGTGACTACCGTACTGTTGCGGCGGTCACCACATTAGATGCTCCGATTACAACTAGGGCTTCCTTTATTGTTGAGAACGGACGACCAGGCGCTCAACGTCTTTAGGCTAGTTGCAATTGCGGTTTAAAGAACTCTTGACCGCATACTTGCCCTACATCTTCAAAACCTAGATGCTCAAGGTGGATATCCATTTATCTTTACAGCTATCTACCTTAAGCATTTCTAAAATCATTCCTAGTAAAGCAAGTCAAAGTTGGACAAAAACTCTCTCTAACAAAAACTATGTTGAGGCTGGAAACAGTGTGCTGATGAAGCAATTAAACGGCGGTTAATGCAGTATTCCCACTCCCAAGACGGCGATATCATTGTGCATTTTATTGGCGGAGGAAACAAGCTCAAGCCCAACTTAAAGGATTGCTCAAAAGTGCGGGCATGAATTTCTTGCGCTAGTCGATAGCCATCGCAACTGTAAAGTCTTTGCGATCAATATAGTGCCGAAGCTCGTATTCCAGGATGAGGAGGAGAATATTATTTCTGAATTTGTCACCTCGTCAAGGCTATTAGCCAGTCTGCAACGGGTGCGCCCATTCCATAGTCCTCCATCGGGAGCTTTTTCTGGTAAAACTTGCCATAACTGTGATTGCTGTGCATCATCAATTAGCGGTGAAGCACCAATATTTTGGTAGTGAAAGTCTCCTAATTCTTCCACGCCCGACTCGTTATATCTTTTAACTAAGGTATAAATTCCTGTCCTGCTGTAACGTGTTATCTCTGTTACTTCCTCAGTTTTCTTTCCTTGCACTATAATAGCTAGATAATTTGATACTGACGTAAAGTCTGCTGGGGTCAGCTGACCCCAGCGAGCTTTACGGCTTTCTACCCCACCATTCGCTTGTTTATAAAGCTGTTCTAGTTGGGCAATAGTTGAATGCTCCGCTACCGCAATCTGTTTCGGCATAAGTCATCCCTTCACTCTCCACCTTGATCATAATCTGTTAAGCGGACAAGGTATCACTGGTAGGCAATCCATCCTAGAAGCTCTATTTGTAGCTGGACTTTAGAGAGTTGGTATTAGTTCTTATAATGGCGCGATCACTAAGTTTCGTTGGGGTGACTGATCTAGCTTAGGCTTTTAATGTATTAAAGGTAGTCGCTAACTTATGGTTTGTGAATATTTTAGTTTTTGGATCGAGCGTACTAACTGTAGCGACTTGCTTAGATGCACTGGCTGTGTTGTAGGTTGTAACCCCAGCGAACATCACTTCATGTTCAGCGCTTATGTAGGAAACCAGCTTGAGTATTTCTTCACCAGATAGATCGAACTGGCTTCTTAACTGGGCTAATTTTTCCAAACCTTCATTACTCATTTAGACTTTCTTGGTTGGTTACTTATAGCATCAGTATTGCTCAGATCTCCTTCCACACACCACAGCGTTCACACCAGTTTTTAGATATTGTTATGACTAAGTTACAACCTAAAATAAGTGTTAATACCAGTGTCTAATTGATCAAACCCCAGAACTGATACTAGATGAGGTACTTGACTTCCTACGTTTTCTCAAAGCAAAACAAAAGTAAGAAGAATTAGAGGCAGAAGTCCAAGCGCTCAGAAAATGCGATCAAATGCAGCGTCAAAGACTTGCTCAGAAATATGGGCGCGAATTTTTGGTATTACTCGATAGTGATCGCAACTTTAAAGTATTTGTGACCGATATAGTGCAAAAGCTTGTGTTTCAAGATGAAGAAGGGAATGTTATTTCCCAAACCGAGAGTTCTTTAGTGGGCAAGATTATTGAGGTGAGGTTTAATTCACTATACTAAGGGCGTTGCGAAACAGGCTTCCCTGCAAACAGCTTTAAGCGCGGCTATTTTATTGAGTAGTGTTTAGTCAGTTTTGAGTTGGGTCATTTGGTGGTGGATGCCGCCTAATTTCTCTATCAGCAGCACGAATATTAATTATCCTGGCTCGGTTGAATGTTAATGCTGCGGCGGTGGCGCGTCCTGTTGGTGTTAAGCCAATAATCAAAAGTGTATCTGTTGACCAAATAAAGTGTTCTTGCCAACTGTCAGTGCGAGGATTAAATAAAGGTACTTCTGATAATGATTGTTCATCAAAGGCAACGATTTTGTCTGACTTTTGGCGATTACAATGAAAACACGCCAGAGCTAAATTATCAATTGAGTTAGCTCCGCCTTTGGTAAGAGGAACTACATGGTCTACAGTGAAGGAAACGTATTGCCATTGTTCCGATGCGTGACAATATTCGCACAGCAGCTTGGCTCGTTGTCGTACTTGATTTTGAGTGGCTTCAGTGATGTAACGATTTGCGGACAATCTCTAATTCCTCATCATTAACTTTCGTTTTGATTTAGAGATACATTTCTAACCGTTCGATTCACCAAACTTAGATAATCGTCTAAGTCTTCATATTCATCTAATTCTTTGTTTTCCTCTGAAGTAAGTGTTGATTCTTTTTGTTTAGTTAATAAGGCTTCAATTCTCCTCTGCACTAAGCTAGAAGCTCGAAATATTGGCACTCCTTCCATTAACTCGATGCGAACAGCACCGTCCAATGGCAAACTGTTGGGCAAGTGTGACAATTTCATAGGTAAATTGGTTGTCATGGCATCTAGCTCAAAATATACAGTCTTCATTTTAATAGAGAAAATCTCACTAATTACTTTCTCCAAACTGTCGGTGAGATAATTTTGGCTTCTAGATCGTCTAGGTAAAAATTGTAAACAGGTGATCCTGATAATTCACAGCGTAACGGCTCAATAATTTTAGTGAACGGATTCCAAACTGCTGTTACAGCCCGTTTCGCTTTCTTTCTTTGTAACTCACATTGGATATGTACCGTAGGGAGATTGATAATCATTGCACTGTGCAGCCAAGCTTCTACACTCATTGCATAACGCTCTTGGATATCTAACAATTTTCTTTCTAATTCTCTTTTTGTTGCTTCAATTCGTGCTATTTCCTTGTCTTTGTCATTACCAATCAAATGTTTTAACTCAATTTTGTTATAAATTCCTGAGCTAATTGTGTCGTAATACGCCCTGAGTCTTTCTTCATCTCTATCTCTTGCTCTTGTTAATTTAGCTTGCCAATTATTTAGAGATTTTCCAATTAATACTTCACTTTGATGCTCTATTAACGTCAACAATTCATTACCAGGGATAGATAATGGTATTTGTTGATTATCCACAGAAATTTTGTCCGCCTCCCAAAACAAAGCATCCCCAATTTCTACTGGTGTTACTCCTGTTATTTCATTGATAATGAACGAAACTAAACCAATCCTTTTTTCTTCTGCATTTGCTGTGTAAGCCACATTACACAAGATGTAACGAGTAATTTCTGGTTTAGCATCTAAAAAACGAATTAAGCCATTTTGAGGTACGAGTCTCTCTGATAAAATCTTCTCAAAGCCTGTGGTTTTAAGATGTCCATTGAAGTTAACACCCAAATTTGTAATCTGTCCTTTAACACTTAATAAGTCTGATAACTTATTTAATACTTCGGAATGATAGGTAACAAAAACACTTTGGGGTACATCAGCAATAGTAGTAAAAGTAATTTCTTCTGGGAGCGAAAGTAACGAGGCTATATTTTTAGTCAATAACACATTCAAAATGTGTTCACCAGCAGGTTCCGCTATTCCATCATGTAGAGAAACAATTTTTTCTAAGGTAGTAATAATTGGATCGTGAATCATATGCAAGTTAAATCAATCTCTCAAGCTTCAAAATCTTCGCCAAAAATCTGCTCATCTAGTTCTTGAATTTGCTGATACTGGTTTTTTGCTTTGAGCAAATTATCTGCCAATTGCTCGAAGGCAGTATCTAATTCTGGTTTTACCTGATGCTTGAGCCAGATATCCATGATAATTTCACTAAAGTCAAATTCATCATCCACATTCCCTAAAATTGTTTCAATCTCTCCAACCACCAGTTCAAACATATTAATTTTGTCGTGTAATATTCCTAAGATATATTCTTCGATACTGCCCTTGAGACAAAAGTTAAAAATAAAAACATCCTGGGTTTGTCCAATGCGGTGGATACGACCAATGCGCTGTTCTATTTTCATTGGGTTCCAGGGCAGGTCATAATTAACAATTGCATTAGCAAACTGGATGTTACGTCCCTCTCCGCCTGTTTCCGATGCCAATAGGACAGAAACAGTATCCCGAAATGAGGCGATCGCTTCATCTTTCTGTTTAAGTGACATCCCGCCAGTAAATTCTGCAAAGGGGATATTTGCCGCTTGCAGAGTTTTAGCCAAATAGGTGCTAGTTGCTTTATGGGTTGTAAAAACCAAGGTTTTCTGACGAGAAAGCAAGAGCATCTTTACTAATGCTTTTGCTTTCTCAACCTGCTTGACAAGGGATGCTCGTCTTGCTAAAGACTTCAGTTCTTCATCGGGTAGGCGAAGAGTCAGTTGCTTGAGGGAGTCTGCTAAAGCATTAGGGGATGAACCAGCCCGCATCAGCAAATTGGTACGAGAGAGTCTGTCTAGTTTTGATTCTGAAGAACGTAGATACTCGCTCAAGTCCTGGTAAAGTTTCTCCTCGCCTGCTGATGGTGTAACGGTAATTGTGGTGGCAAAGCGTTTGGGTAGTTTTACATCTACCAAGGCGCGGGTATTTCGTACCATGACTTCCCGCATCAGAGCGCGTAACTTTTCTTGATTCTTAGGTACTCGTCCATTTCTAGAATCGACATATTCTTTTTTAAAAGCGGCTTCTGTTTGTAGTAGTCCTGGTTTGAGTAAAGTCAGCAGATTAAACAATTCCACAAGGGAGTTCTGCACTGGCGTAGCAGTGAGCATGAGGATAAACCGCTTATTGAGGGCGTTAACCAGTTTCCAGTTGAGGGTTGTGCGATTTTTTAGGTGATGGGCTTCATCGATAACTACCAAGTCCCAAGTGCGACTGGTGACGTGGTCATAATGTTTAGCAGACTTAGCTGTGTTTAATGAAGCGATAATTCGCGGATTATTCGTCCAAAATTCATCTATAGGTTGCTGTGGATTACGATTATCTGTGGTGATAGTAGCGATATTAAATTTGTCGCTTAACTCTAATTGCCACTGAGAAACTAGAGATGCGGGAGTTAGCACCAGCAGTGACTTTACCATACCCCTTGCTAAGTATTCGGCTATGATTAGTCCAGCTTCAATGGTTTTGCCCAGTCCTACTTCATCCGCTAGTAATGCGCGTCCACCCAGTTGTCTCAGGACTTTTCGGGCTGTTTCAATTTGATACCAGTATTTGTCGATAGCAGTTAGTGTAGGTAGGCAAATTAGTTGATCGTAGTCTGCCATTATCGAGAGATTAAATAGGTCTAAACGTGCTTGGTAGAAGTCGATAGGGTCATATTTACCAGCTTGCAGGGCTGATAAGGCAGTAGAAGAATTGAATTTGAATGTATATTTCTCCATAACACCGCACCCCTAATAGCTACTTTCGACCATACCACACACGCACATTTTGCTAGGTTTGTCAGCAACTTGATATGGAGATGTTTTTCTGTAAAAATTTTAGATAACATTGATTTCAGCAGTTTTCATATAAATCTTTATGGTTGGCAGCTAGGAATTCGTGACTTACTGCCAACTATAAATTTTGCCAGAGGGAACTATCGTCAGTGGGCGACTTTGTAGCAGATAATTTTTCGGTACGAGCAAGCTGTTGAATATACCGCAACACGTCTTTGAACCTATCCCACTAAGGTCAAAAATGTGGTAATGTATTTCTCAGATTGATGAAGCTACACGGAATATGGCGGGAAGATTTGAGGGATTAAGCGATTTAGAATGGAAGTTGTTTGAGGATGTGATAACAAAGGTTGGAGAAAAGCGGGAACGGGGAATGCCCCATGCGCCTTTCCGTCATGTACTGAACACCTTAATGTATGTATTGATTACGGGCTGCCGCCCTTGTGATGTGCCTAGAGGAGAAATATGGGTATCAAAAAGTTCAGCCCACAGGTGGCTAAAACGTTGGCAAACTGATGGAACGTTGGAACGATTACAAAATGCGGATACTAGGAATCGCATCAGAGACAGGATTAATTAACTGGAGTTATGGGGCGATTGACGGTTCTTTTTCCCCCTGGAAAAGGCGGTGGTGAGGAAGTGGCTTATGGTTATAAAGGTAAAGAGATTTTAATTCATACTCTGACAGACGGCAACGGGATGCCTAAGCGTTAATTGCAGTACCCCAGCCAATGGTAGTGAACGAGAACAAGTGATACCGCTTTTAGACAGCAACGCCAGTCAAAACTAATTCTCCTGGAAGACCCCGCAAAAGAGTCAAGGTGTTGGCGGCGCAATACTTCTCGGTTAAGAACAAAAGGAAGGTAAAGTGATAATTGTTCTCCAAGAAGTGGGATAGGAAAAATTGGTGCTGCTAAAAGATTTCTCGTTGATAACGCCAACCTTAGAAGCAGAGTTAATATTTAAAGCGATAGAAACAGTAATTTCGCTATCAGTGATTAGAGAAACTCTATTAGAGACAAACAGTGGTGAAGAACGTTCGCGGAAATTGCCATCTGGGTTGGTAGTGTGTCTAGTCATAGCCATGAATCTATGGTCATCCGATGCAATGGGGGATGTACTGAAAAATCTGGTGAATGGATTAAGTAGAGAATGGACGCGATTAGGGCAATATTGGAAAGTACCAACCAGTTCTTCAATTAGTGAAGCCAGACAGAGATTGGGATGTTGGGCAATGAGCCGGCTGTTTCACAAGATAGTCAGACCATTGGCAACAGTACAAACTCCAGGGGCATTTTTAGGAGGGCTAAGAGTGATGGCAGTAGACGGTACGGTATTGGATGTCCCAGATAGTGCTGCTAATGCCAGAGTGTTTGGATACCCAGGCAGTAGAAAGGGTACGCGGGGCTGCTTTTCCAAAAATACGTTTAGTATTGCTAATTGAGGCGGGAACGCATCTAATTGTTGATGCCTTAATGTGTCCTTACCGCATAGGAGAAAGAGTACGAGCTTTAAAATTACTCCGAGCTTGTAGTCAAGGGATGCTCCTGATGTGGGATAGAGGATTACATTCGTACCGTATGGTTCATGCCACCTTAAATCAAGGATGCCACTATTTGGGGCGAGTGCCAAAGAACGTTAAATTTCCCGTAGACAAGGTTTTAGACGATGGCTCATATCTGTCATAGATTGCTCCAGACCGCAAATCCAAGCACAAAGGTGGATCAAGGATTCAGGTACGGGTTATAGAATACACTATCGACTCAGAGAATGGACAGCAAACTTATCGTTTAATTACCAGTTTGGTGGATATTGGGCTATTTCCGGCTTTGTTGTTGGTCACAGAATATCATCAGCGTTGGGAAATTGAAAACACTATTGATGAATTAAAAACTCATCTCAATGGCCGTAAAACTCCTATTCGCTCTCTCAAACCCCGCGAAGTTGTTCAAGAAGTCTACGGTTGGCTTTTAAGCCATTATGCAGTTCGCACTTTAATGTTTCAAGCCGCAACTGCTGCGGGTATCTCTCCACTGCGTTTAGGTTTTACGGGGACTCTCAAAGTTAAACGCCTGTGCTATTGCTGATTTCCAAGATGCTAACAGTGAGCAACTACCCTTTTTTTCTCCAAGCTGATCATGGAAATTTTGGAGCAAACAATTTCTCAAAGACAGGGCAGAAAAAATCCCAGAGTAGTTAAAAAACCTCGTTCTAAGTTTCCAGCGAGAATTCCACTCCCTAGAGGAGCGGGTACTAAACGTCAACCACTCACTTTCTTTATTCTCAACACTGCTTAATTCTTAACCGAGAAGTATTGGTTGGCGGCGGACAAAGGCTATGATTCAAAAGATTTGAGAAGGGCTTTGCGTAAACACGGTATCAGACCCCAGTTGCCAAAACGAACTCGGAAAACAAAGAAAAATCGGGGTAGACCAATTAAAATTTCTGTCCCTCGCTTTCAAATCGAGCGTTGTTTCGCATGGTTTCAACGGAAATACCGTAGGCTCGTTGTTCGATGGGAAAGAATTTCCGCCTGTTTCAACGCCTTTGTTTCTCTGGCAACAATTCACATTTGGATTAACAGAATTTTGTTAGTGGGATAGGTTCATATAGTTCAGAAGCGAATGGTACTAAGTTAAGCTAAAACGACTGATTTACAAAGAGTTTCAAGCTGTTAGGGAGTGTGGGAAAAAGCAAAAGTGTATATCAAGAAATTGGGAAAGTCTGCACTCGCCCAAAATCAACCCCCAATTAGCCCGTTTGCTCAAGTCTTTGCCAAACAAAGGTTCTACCTTAACAAACGTACCATTCCTTCCTACCATTGTTGTTCCCTTCTACTCTATTTTTAGAAAAATTCTACTCATCTTTTTATTTAGTTGGATAAACTCCTGTAAAATTACGGGCTTGAAATTTAGTTAACTGAACACAAGCAAGTAAAATTACGGTTTTCCGAGCCAGTTAACCTAGCTTAGGATGAGACGAACAGTGTAGGTTTTCGAGTTTTGTAGTTTACAAGTTTTGTATAGCAAGCATTTGAGGATAGATACCATCGTTCAATTAAATTAAATGTACTAAATAATAGTCCTGTCACTGAAAAATAAGCCCATTGGAGGGTAAATGAAACTTAATCAATTAGGAAAAGTCACAATCGCAATATCTATGTTAGCTAGTCTGCAAACTTTCGTTAGCGCACTAGCTACCAGCCAAGAAATGTATAAAATAGTTGGATTGACTAGCAATAATACTTTAGTAAATTATAATTCCAAGTCTCGACGTTCTGCTCAAGCTATGAAGATTAAGGGGGTAGATGGAAATGTTATAGGCATAGATTTCCGCCCAGCTAACCGTATGCTTTATGCCATTACAGACACAGACAAAATATATACAGTTAATACCGACAACGCCGTTGCGACTAAAGTTAGTACCTTATCCGTCAGCTTTAATGGTGGATTTCAAGCAGGGGTAGATTTCAACCCAGTTGCAGATAGGCTGAGGGTGGTAGCAAACAACGGTCAAAATTATAGGATTAACGTTGAAACAGGATTTGTTACTAGCGATAAAACATTAAACTACAACCCTACTCAAGGCTTGGGTATTACGGCGGCTGCCTATACTAATTCTAAAGCTGGGGCTACTGCCACCAAGCTTTACAATCTAGACTACGTTTCTAATAACTTGGTAGCCCAAAATCCGCCCAACGATGGTGTTTTAAGCACCGTAGGAGCGCTAAAAATTAACCTGCCACCAGTAGCTGGATTTGATATTGTTACCGATAGTAAGGGCAATAATTTTGGATTTATTGTTTTTAGCAAGTCCTTGTATACCGTAGATTTGTCAACCGGAGTGGCTAAAATGATGGGTAACTTCCAGGAAGGTAATCTAATTGGGGTAGCTGTTTCTCCTATTTCTAGTAACAAATAGTTTATTTCAACTAAGTAAGAACAGGGTAGTATTAAAAGCTTGATACCACCACTGTCCTTACTTAGTACAGGACAACAGCTTGCAAATAACTGGTAGGGAGGGGTTTCATGAGAATAGGGATAACTCATTCTAGAAGGGAAATTATTTTATCGATATCATGGGCGAGAAAACGTTCGGCTTTGGTAAGAGAATCATAGCCAAATGGCACCAAGTTAAGGAAAGTTTAGGCGGTTTCAATTACTAGCCTATAGAGGTTTCAGCTATCAACTTACCCTCATATTCGTGCTATTCAGTTCAGAAGCTTGTGTTCCAGGATGAGAAGGGCAATGTTATTTCCCAAACCGATAGTTCTTCGGTATGAAAGATTATTGAGGTTAGGTTTAAGTCGCTGCACTGAGAGTTTTCCTTATTCTGGACAAGGATATTCATTTTCAAAGTCTAAGTGAATGTTCTTAAATCTTTTAGTAAGTTCTGCCTGCTTTAAGGGAGAGCAGGTGATTTTATAGTTATTGCCAAGAATAATTTTAGAAAGATGAGGGAGTTTCAACAGGTCTTTCGGTAAATCAGCAAGATCGTTAAACGCTAAATTAAGCTCTTTAATGCTTGGAATTGAAAATACCACTTGAGGAATGGTTCTGTACCCATTCCTACCGAGATTTAACTTTTCAAGTTTCTTCAACTTGCTCAAACTTTGGGGCAGTAGTTTTCTTCCTCTTGGTTGCTCAAATTCTCCAGAAATATCTTGAGCGCCATAAAGATTCAGTTCCTTTAACTGGGTCAAGTTTCCAATGCTTTCTGGCAATTGAGGATTCATCACGCAGCCGTTCCCCTCATCCATATTCAAAATTTTGAGTTTCTTTAATTTCCCAATTCCATCTGGAATACGGTCAAGTTTTTCAAGGCAATGTATTTCAAGCTCTTCTAAATTGGAGAATTCCCCTATTTTACTTAGCTTTTCTCTATTTTCGTCAGCCGTGATTCTTAACTTCTTGACGGACTTTGCATTTTCCAATGCCAATGTCTGGACGGCAGAGCCACTAGAGTAAGCCCCTAGGACTAAACAAGTCACTAGGATTTTAAGTAGAGATAAGTTCTTGCAAAATGACATAAAATATTTCTTTTGTTACAGCAGTTAAGAGTATATATTCTCTCAAAAAGGGGAGCAATTAATTCATAATTACTGGAAATAACTCTTGCCACTTTAACTGCTTTATTAACAATTTATTTTGAACCTGGTAGTCATTTCAAATAATCAAGGCACGGTCAAGAATTTCCATAACGAACTGGTAAACCTCTGGTTCGTCTGATGCTCTGGGCCCCGCAACATTAAGGTTCTCTATGCCAAAATTTGAGAGAAATAATTGAAATTGATTAATAGTATTGACATTAACTAACTTTTCACATATATGTATGTACGGCTTTTCGTATTTTTTAGCTGATTCAATAGTCAATAAAGTCCCTGCAAAGATTGCTTCAGAAATTGAAAATACAACAGTTCCATTAGAATCACGGACATTCCATTGAGTCCGCTCAGAATACTCAGATGATGGCGTTTCAGTTAAGTTATAGCGTGGAGCAATAATACCATCTTCTGCTTTACGCCCTTTGGGACACCAACCTCCATGAGGAATTTGATTAGCTATAGCCCAATCGAGCGCTGCTCGGTCTGCTCCCGTCTGACCACCAGAGACGATTTTTAAGCTGCGCTCTAGTGATATTCTTGTGTTCATCTCAACGTTACATCCTCGTAAAGCTCTGTTATTGTTCCCTCAAAATCAAGACTATCCAACCGAAATGATACTTGCTCTGACCGATAAGACTGTAATAACCACAGCCCTTGCTCACCACGCCGAAAACAATCAACCCTTTGGCGTTTAGTGCTGATTAAAACGTACTCGCGCAAGCTGGCTATTTCTTGGTAATCAGCAAATTTATCGCCCCGGTC
>CAJQOK010000397.1 GCA_905479905.1 uncultured Aliterella sp. | reverse complement strand
TGCAAACGTTCTGCAAAGACCGTTTCTGATTGTTCTAAAGTATGCTTTGCTCTATTTATTTGCGTTTCTAAATTTGTTAATAGCTGTTGCTTGGAGTGTGTAAGTTCTGCTTGATGCTTAGATAACTGCTCTTTTTGTGTCGCTATTTCTTGATGTAAGTCTTCCGTTTCAATATTTAGCTCGTCGGCGGTATCTTGCGCGGAAACTATGGTACTTTCAACTAACTTATTCGCTTCCGCCAGTTTTGCTTCTAAGGCTTCTAAATCGTGGAGATTAGTTTTAATTACTTCAGCTAATTGTTTAATTATTTTGCGCCGGGTTGCAAATAAAGTTGCGATCGCAATTACAAGCAGCAACACCAAAACACCCAGGAGTATATTAAACAGGGTGACAGTGCGATTAAACTCCCGACTCGCTGCTGTTTGCGTTATTGAGCTTTGAGGCGGGGTTTGTTGCGCTAAAACGGGTGACAATGACGATAGTACGCTCAAAGACAACAGGAAAGTAATTAGATGTGTAGGTTTGCGCTGCATTGAAGGTTCTCCCGTGCCTATGAGCCAAATTGAAAAATCGCTTATCTTATTTAAGATAAACAACTCTTACTCTATCAATGTCTCTAGTTGAAAGATAACAGAAAGGTTGTTTGCAGGCATAGCAACGGTTTTGACTAAATTAAGTTGTTGAGATTTGGCAGCTTCTGTTACTTTATCTAAATCTCTTACTCCCCAATGAGGATTTTGCTCTCGTAAGCTTTCGTCAAAAGCAATATTACTAGGCGAAGTATGCTTTCCGCCGCGAGTAAAAGGGCCATAGAGATACAAAATACCACCGGGAGGTAAAATCTGTTTCGCGCCTGTCATCAAGCCTAGACAAGCCTCCCAAGGGGCAATGTGAATCATATTAATGTTGACGATCGCGCTAATTGGTTCAATTCCTAATTCCCAATTTGGCTGACAAGCATCTAAAACAATTGGTGGATATAAGTTTTCAGACTTAGTGTAACTTCTCCAAGCATTAATACTAGCGATCGCTAAAGGATTAGGATCTGTTGGTAGCCAATAGCGAGGAGTAAGACGAGGTGCAAAAAATACCGCGTGTTCTCCTGTACCGCTAGAAACTTCTAAAACTGTACCTGTAGGTGGTAAAACTTCCAAAAGTACCGCTAAAATTGCCTCGCGGTTACGTTCGGTTGCTGGCGCGTATTGTCTAGCATCAGGATAGTTATTCAACTTTACAGCGCCCTTCTAAGTTACAAAGCTTTTGATTGCGATCGCGTTCAATAGTAGCTAAATCTGGTCTTCCGGTGAGTTTGAGTCGCAAATCCGCCCAGATACCATACAGAGTATCAGCAATAAATCCAAATATTGGTAGCTTGGTTATAGCGTAAATCCACCCCATCCCCAAAACTTCGTAAACGCGGCGAAAAACCTCAACGTTTTTAACAATCGTACCGTCAGGTAGTACGGCGTGGATTCTTCCCATTGCTGTTTTGAAGTCAATATTGCCGTTGTCTTCAGGATTATAAAATTCGTCTGCTATATCTACAAAAGCTACCAATCCTCGCCCAGCATCCCGTTTCTGTAAAAAGTTGACTTCGCGCAGACACAAAGGGCATTCACCGTCGTATAACAGCTTAATTTGCCAAGGTTGTGTAGCCGTAGTCGCTTGAGACTGTGTTTTCGACGAAAGCATAATGATTTAGATATGTAAATGTAGCTATCTTCTATTTTAAGAAATATTAAGCAGTAATAGGCAGAGAAAATTGGCAATTGGTCATTGAGAATTTTTACCCGTTACCCTGTAATTAAAGTATTCACACATAGAGAAATAACTATGATTGACCTTTATTACTGGACAACTCCCAACGGTCACAAGATTACGATGTTTTTAGAGGAAGCGGGTTTACCTTACAATATTTTTCCCATTAATATCGGATCGGGCGATCAATTTAAGCCAGAATTTCTAAAAATTGCTCCTAATAATCGGATTCCAGCAATAATTGACCGTGAACCTACGGTTGGCGGCGAACCTATCTCTGTATTTGAGTCTGGGGCGATTTTGCTGTATTTAGCTGAGAAAACTAATAAGTTAATTCCTACGGATGTGCGCGATCGCGTAGCGGCTTTAGAATGGTTATTCTGGCAAATGGGAGGATTAGGCCCAATGGCGGGACAAAATCATCATTTCAATCGTTACGCACCCGAAAAAATCCCCTATGCGATAGACCGTTATGTTAACGAAACGGGACGCTTGTATGGCGTGTTAAATAAGCGCTTAGAGTCTAGAGAATTTGTTGCTGGTAGTTATTCAATTGCGGATATTGCGTCTTATCCTTGGATTACAGGTTATGAATTGCAGGGTCAAAATTTAGATAATTTTCCTCACCTTAAGCGCTGGTTTGAAGCAATTAAGGCGCGTCCATCAACTATTCGCGCTTACGAAAAAGCCGAGGAGTTTAAAAATCAACCTCTTGATATTGAAAAGTCGAGACAGTTATTATTTAACCAGTCTGCAAAGACTATCGGCGACGCTTAAATGTTTCCTAGTTTTTTGCCCTACGAAGTTAATTTACTGCAAGAAAATAACTCAATTGCTTTAGCAAAAGGTATTAAACGATCGCAAATTAGGACTTCCCTTAGCCAAAATGCGATCGCAACTTCTTACGTTTGCCAAGGTACAGGTACGCCAATATTATTACTACATGGTTTTGATAGTTCTGTTTTAGAGTTTCGCGCCCTTTTCCCTTTACTGGCTAAAAGCAACCAAACATGGGCGGTTGATTTATTAGGTTTTGGATTTACGCAAAGATTACTAGAAATTGATTACAATCCCAGCACAATCAAAACTCATTTATATGCCTTTTGGCAAACGCTAATCAACCGCCCAGTAATGCTAGTTGGTGCGTCTATGGGAGGTGCTACCGCTATAGATTTTACTTTGTCCTATCCCCATGCTGTTGAAAAACTGGTATTAATCAATAGTGTGGGTTTTAGCGGTGATTTCCCGTTAGGAAAATTGTTGTTTCCACCACTAGATTATTTAGCAATAGAGTATTGGCGACAGCGCAAATTGCAAGCACTATTTTTAGGTAGTAAGTTTGGTAATTTAAAGCCTGGAGAAATTGAAGCGATTAGATGTGCGGTACTACACTTAGAAATGTCTAATTGGCAAGCAGCAATGATCAGTTTTACTAAAAGTGGCGGTTATGGTGATTTAGCGGGAAAAATTGCCCAAATTAATACGCAGACATTAATTTTGTGGGGTCAATTAGATGAGACACTGCCCAAAATAGACGCGGAAAAGTTTAATAGAGCGATTTCGCAGAGCGAACACTGCGTGAACGCCCATTCTCGGCTAGTATGGCTTGATTGCGGTCATGTTCCCCATTTAGAGCGATCGCAAATTGTCGCAAATCAGTTACAGTTGTTTTCAAGATAAGTGCTGAAAAAAATTAATTTTTGTAAAGAGTTTAATAATTTCACCCTGAAAATAAAACCAATACTCATTATTTGAAAAAAAAGTAAAAAAATGAATGCACAAATGATGATTCAACCTTCATCCTTGCTTCCCAATGGCATTAAAATTGAACAAATAAATAATTTCAATTTATTTAAGTTTACTGATAATTTACAGGCTCGTTCTGATGAACTACTAGAACGTAGTAAAGTGGGATTACTTACTTTAGATGAATCGGTAGAACTCGCAGGAATATCAGAATTATCAAGAATTTTTACTTTAATTAATGCTATGGTTATTGCTCAACCGTGACTATTAATAAAGTTGTTCGCCAATTAGTAAGACAAAGAGCTAAATCTCTGTGTGAATATTGCCACTCCCCAGAATGGAGCAGTGCAGATTTATTTACATTAGAGCATTTGCTCCCGCAATCATTGGGAGGTTCTGATGAATTGGATAATTTAGCGTTGGCTTGTCGTCGTTGTAATGAACGTCGCTATAATTTTACAACTGGAGTTGACTTAGAAACTCAATTACAAACCAAACTATTTCAGCCACGTCAGCAACTATGGTCAGAACATTTTACTTGGACGGCTGGTGGAGTGAAAATTATTAGTTTAACTTCTATAGGTCGAGCAACTAATAATCAACTCGATCTAAATGACGAATTGCACA
>CAJQOK010000396.1 GCA_905479905.1 uncultured Aliterella sp. | reverse complement strand
CGAGTATCATTTTGAACGCTACGGTAAGGGTTAACGCCCATAACATCTGTACGAATGAATGAATGCACAAAATTAGCTAATTTTAAAACATCCATTTTCAACTGCTGTGCTACTTCATAAAAGCAAAGATTTTGGCTGAGGGTTTGAGTTAATAAATCGATTTGCTGAGGTTTGCCAGTTTTTATTTGATAAACGGCTTGAGCAAATTTCTGGACATCTTTTATATAAGGTCTAGAATAGGGAGATTTAATTTCTGATTGAATTTGTCTCCATTGATTAAGGGAGTTTTGTAAGGGGGCAATAATTTGTGGTAATGAAACAGATAATAATAAGGGATCTAGCCCAATTTTTTTATCAAATCCTAGTTGGACATTGGGCAAGCTAAGAGACTGTACAAGGGCTTCTTGAGAGCCTAAAAAAAGCAATTGACGCACTTCCTTTAAAGATAGTTGACCTAATTGCCAACAATGACAGAGATATTGGTAATCTGAAGAAAACTTACTCAAGTCAAAAGATTCTAATCGAGGATACTGCTGTAATAGATAAGCAAGGCGTTCTTGTTGTCCTATGGCGCTAGTTGCAAAGTGAATATGCCCACTACCTACATAAACTCGCCAAAATAACGAATCTAAATTAGGGTCGCGGATTGTCAGTTGCCCAGAAAGTTTTTTTTGTCCAATATCTTGCAAAGCTTTAGCTACAGAGATACTTCTAGTTGCAGTTGGCTTAGGTTGCGGTTCAACGGTTTCAGCCATTGGGAGAACTCCTATAACAGGATACATAAAACAAGGCTATGTCAAATAAAAATATACAACTCAATATTTGCCGTTAGATAATAACTTTAAAAGTCATCTACAGGCGCTATATAAATTGATTTACTTTAAAAATACCGCTAAGGACGCTAGGTTTGTAACCGAGATTATACGGATAACTTAGCTGATAAAAGTTTAATATCCGGGAAATTACTATAGTATTTTTTTGAAAATCTACTGATTAATTAAATTAGATAATAAGGGAAAATACTTAAAATATAAATTGGCAACTAAGAGGTTTAATTATTTATTGCGATCGCGTAACTATAGTTATTTATGTATTACTTAATACTAATGTGCTAAAAAATTTGGGCGATCGCCTAGTTCTGGCATTTTAATTTGTTGCAAAAAGAACTCCTCTAAAGAAGGGCGCGACAAGTTTAAAGTCATAATCCGAATATCAAAGGCGGATAAATGAGTGAGAAATTCATCAATGTTTTTAGTTAAAATTTGACCGTGCCAGTATCTATCTTTTTCCCAAGTAAGATCGACTACCCATTGATTTAAGAAATCTTCATTACCGCCTTGAGCCTTAATATGATACACATCGGCTGTGCCTAAAAGGTCATCAATAGAGCCACTGCAAATCAATTGTCCTCGGTCGAGAATAGCCACGCGATCGCATATTTGCTCTACTTCCGATAAAATATGACTGTTAAAAAAAATTGTTTTGCCTTGCTGTTTGAGAGACAAAATAATTCTTCGCATTTGGTAGCGTCCGAGGGGGTCGAGTCCTGACATTGGTTCGTCAAGAAATACCAATTCGGGGTCGTTAATCAACGCTTGTGCCATCCCTACACGCTGAAGCATACCTTTAGAGTATTGACGCATCTGTTTTTTACGAGCGGCGGTTTGGGGTAATCCAACTAATTCTAGAAGTTGAGGAATCCGCGATTTTTGAACTTGAGCCGGAATTTGAAACAATCCCGCCGTCATTTGCAAACATTCCCATCCGGTCAAATAGTCATAAAAATAGGCATTTTCTGGCAAATAGCCCAAGCGCTGTTTGACAGGGCGATTTCCCAAAGGATGATTCAATAGCAAACCGCGCCCCGAAGTTGGGCGGACGATGCCCAGGAGCAGCTTTAATAAAGTAGTTTTTCCGGCTCCATTGGGTCCTAATAATCCAAAAGTTTCACCTTGAAAAACACTAATAGAGCAGCCTTTGAGGGAAGCAATTTTTTGATTTAGCCAAAAACCAGTGCGATAGACTTTACTTAAGTCAAAAGTTTGTACTACGGTCGGGCGCGATTGTACATTAGTTGGCTCGGCGGAGTCGGTAATTGACTTCATTTAACTTAGGTAAAACGTCTTCTAAAATATCTAATATAGGCTCGAATCGGTAGGAAATAGATGGATCGTTCAAAAATTGTTGCGGTAGTTACAGGCGCGATCGCACTGTTGCTAGGAATTGTATATTTAGTTATTGTCCAATTTTTAGATTTTCGCGGTGAAATGCTCCCCGCGCCCCAAGTACAAATGGTACAAAGTATAACTTTAGCGGCTAAGTAACAATAAAAGCGATCGCGCATATTCTGGGGGAATTAGCGATCGCTTTTATCTTACTATTGAGGGCTCAAGGGAGAAAATAGCCTAGTACCTGACGAGTAAATCCAAGCAACTCCTTCAGGATCGCGGGTTTGCGTCCAGGTGGAGAAATCGGAATCGTCTCTACGCTTATAAATGGTGCTGGAATGAACATCAAGTCGTTTAGCAAGC
The DNA here is from genome assembly GCA_905479905.1 of uncultured Aliterella sp. Classification (GTDB taxonomy): domain Bacteria; phylum Cyanobacteriota; class Cyanobacteriia; order Cyanobacteriales; family Chroococcidiopsidaceae; genus Aliterella. The sequence goes on along the minus strand of CAJQOK010000396.1, from coordinate 6,061 downwards.
TCTGATTGAATTAAACCTAGGGGCGCTTCTACTGGGGAATGTTCTTCAACTTCTTTAGGAGACAGTGCAGAAACTACCGGAGTTACAGGGGCAATATTTGCCGTTTCTTCTACTTCTACTAACTGGGGTACAGGTTCGCTTTCATCTAAAATATTGCCAATAATACTTGCAGTAATAAAATAATACACCGCGTCTTGGCGATCATAATTGCGGCATTGAGCGCCGAATTCTTGAGCTTTTGTATCTAGATAGCGTTTAGCTGTTACCGCACTAAAGTTAGCTTTCATGGCTAAATCAAGAGGAGTAATCGCCCCTTGATTGAGTTGAATCAGATTGTAAAAAAGTGGGTCAACTTGTTTGCTCCATTTTTCCCATTGGTATCGCTGCCAAATATTTAACCCTACACTAAGCAAAAGTAGAAATAGGATAATTGGCCAAGTAGCAAAAAGGAAAATAATTAAAATTGCGATCGGCAAGAGGATTATAAGAAATCCACTCTCATTATTGTTATCTATTGCTTGTTCGGTCATGCCTGTTTGTGCAAATTGACTTGCTGGCAAATCAATTTAATTTTTGCTTATATTGGCATCTTTTGCTAATCTTTTGGCAAAACTTGTTTTTGCCAAGAAGTTACACAATGGCTGAAAACTCCATTAATGAGACTTCCCAGACTAAACGCGGTTGCACAAAACTAAGTAAATACTTCCGGGCGAGTTCTAACTGCTCCAAAGGAGGAGCGGAAATTTTGCCCGACAAAAACTGCTGCCAATATTGCTGTTGGAGATAATCTAGCAGCCACAATTGCCCTTCTAATTCTAATAACGCTACTTGACGAGCAAGTTCTAAGGCATTGCGGAGCGATGATTTGGGCAATTGCTCTAAAGATTGGATTAGCTCTGGAGCAATTGCTTGGCAAATTTGCACCGCAGCGATGGCATTTCCAGGGCTACCTTGACAGGTTGCTAAAATGGCGGGATGTGCTGACAAAATTGCTTCCTGTCCGCTCTGGCGCAATACTTGGGCTAAGGCTTCAAAGTTGAGGCGATAAAAAGGAATTTTTTGACAGCGCGATACTAAAGTAGGCAATAAAGATTCGGCGTTAGGGGCAATTAAAATTAAGGTGGCTTGTCCTGGTTCTTCGAGGGTTTTTAGTAAAGCATTGGCGGCAGATTCGGCCATAGTTTCGGCTTTTTCAATTACTACCATCGAACGAGGCGCGATCGCACTGCGACGGCTGAGAAATTGGGCAATTTCCCGAATTTGCTCGGTACGAATGATTGGCGGGGCTTTGCGTTTAAGCTTTTTTTCGGCGGCTTCGGCGGCGCTGTAACGCTGTCCTTGGTAAAGATAGGTGGGTTGAACCCAAAGTACATCCGGGTGAGTGCCTTGGCGCAAGCGGGTTTGAATGGGGGCTTGTTCGACGGTGGGCAAGTGCTGGCAAAATAATTGTTCAATAAAACATCGCGCTGCTAAACTCCGCCCAATTCCATCTACTCCAGTAAATAAGTAAGCGGGGGCAATTCGATTTTGGATAACAGCTTGGTTGAGTAATTCAACAGCCTGGGTTTGTCCAATTAAGGGTGCAAAAAAATTCATTGGCTAAGGTGTTGCTGTAAAATCGCTCTGATTTGCTCTTGTACGGCTTGCTCATCTAAACTAGCATCCACTCGCTTGATGCGGTGTGGAAAAGCTTGCGCCAACTGATTGTAGCCCTCTTGGACTCTTTGATGGAAGCCTAAATCTGCTTGCTCAATGCGATCGCACTTTCCTCTAAGTCTGGTTCTGATTAAACTTACTTCTACCGCAACATCAAGCCAAATAGTTAAGTGACTTTCTAACCCATTGGTAGCAAAAAAATTAAGCTCATTGATAATAGAGCGCGCTATTCCCCTACCGTAGCCTTGATAGGCAATAGTTGAATCGGTATAGCGATCGCATAAAATGATTGAATCTGTTGCCAAAGATGGCAGCAGCACTTCTTGGACGTGCTGGGCGCGATCGGCGGCGTATAATAATAATTCGGCCGTCGGGTAAATTGGCTGAGTGTTTTTTACTTGCAGCAATAACTGACGCAAGCCTAACCCTAGTTCTGTATCGCCTGGTTCGCGGGTTTTAAGTATTTTGCGATCGCTTACGTTTGCTTGTAGCCACAAATAAGACTGATCCAATTGGGTAGTTTTGCCAGAACCTTCAACTCCCTCAAACACAATTAATTTACCAGCCATGACTCAAAGGTTTTGATTAAACTTTTATTTTCTCCATTGCCCAAACTAATCTTCTTTAAAAACCTTAAATTGCTCCTCGTCAATTCTCCCAGCTTCGTAGAGTGTTTTTGTAATTTCTGAAATAGTCAACACAGAATGAGCGCAATAACCACTAGCTTTTAATTTATCCTTAACGCCTTGCTCGTGATCCATAAACACGACAATATCTTTAACTTTTAGTCCCGCAGATTCTAGTTTTTGAGCGCCTTCAATGGCACTTTTGCCACTAATTAAAATATCATCAACAACTACCACCGTTTCACCAATACAAAAATTGCCTTCAATAATTTTTCGAGTTCCGTGAGCTTTGACTTCTTTGCGCGGAAAAATCATCGGGTAACTTAGACGCATCGATAATCCTGTAGCTGTAGGCAATGAGCCGTAAGGAATTCCGGCAATGCGATCAAAGTTCAAAGTTTTTAATATATCTGCATAAGCTGTCAAAATTAGCGAGAAAACTTGCGGATTAGAAATGATTTTTCGCAAATCTACATAGTAAGGAAAAGTTGCCCCGGATGCTTGGACAAAATCACCAAACATAATACAACCAAGATCGTAAAGCTGTAAAATTAAATCAAAATAACGGTGCTGATTTAACAAACAAACATCAGGCAACCAAATAGCACAACTAGAACCTTTAGAAATAACTTGTTCTTTAATTTGGTTAACTTCTAAACGTAAAGAATTAATCTCCGCAAATTGGTTATTTGCCAAGCTATCTTGAGGTACGGGAATTAGTAAACCATCACCATTATTATTTAAACCCGCCGTTAAAATATTGTTTAAATTGCCACCAATAGCCCAAATACTCCGCGCTAGTATAACTCGTTCTGGTGCTAAGTCTCGAATTCTAGCTAAAACCTCTGGTGAAGTTGTCCCCACCTCTAAACAAACTTGTTCTAAAGTTCCCCAAGTTTGAGCGGCTTTAACTACCTGCAAGTATAAAGGAGCATCGTTGTTAGGATACTGCTGCAAAGCTCTAGCGCCTAGGTTAGACGTACAGGCTAAAATAAATACTGCTTTACCTGGATAAACTAAAAACGGCGCGATGTGATCTTGTCCAACGTAAGGACTAAGGGTAATGGCATCTACTCCCCACTGATTAAACACCGTCCGAGCAAAAACACTGCTGGTATTAAGGTCGCTATGTTTGGCATCTAGAATCACTGGAATGTGACTAGGAATAGCCTTTAAAGTGTTTTCGAGTAATTCTATCCCGCCTGCGCCCAAAGCCTCGTAAAAGCCCAAGGTGGGCTTGTAAGCACAAACCAAATCGGCTGTTTGAGCGATAATTAGTTGCAAAGAATCGGACAAATTGGCAATAGTATCGCCGCTTTCAGGCATCATTTCTAAGTTAGGATCGAGTCCTACAAATAGCAAACTTTGATTTAGAGCGATCGCGGCATTTAACTTATCAAAAAAATTCATGAGCTAATTGGCGATAAGGAAAACTGTAAATAGAAATTTTTAGCCTGTCTTTGCTCCAAGGTACAGACTTACAACTGAAGCTACTGCTAAGGAGTTGGGTGCAATCACTCAGAAATTGATGTATCAGTATTTTGAGCTTTTACTGAGGTAGAAACTATTTCCGGATTATCCTCACTAAACCAATTATTTAATAAAGATTGCAACTTCATCCTTTCAATGTAGGGCCAGCCTCCTTGGGATTCAATATCTTTGAGCAAAGTATGGAATCCATGACGGCTATCAGGTAAAGACTCTTGAAAAAATCCTTCTCGGATCTCTTTATGTAAAGCTTCTAGGCATCGTAGCAACGCTAAGAGCGCTAAACTATCATTTTGACAGCTTTGGGCTAAAGTTTGCACCTCTGTAGTAATGGCTGCTAATTTTGCGTCAATGTCCGTACTTTTATTCATCAAAATTCCTAGCTCAGTTCCCCATCAAATATTTTTGCATTCCAATAAAATTTATTACTTTGAGTCTCAAAGCCACAGATTATCCGAATGCTCCCCAAAGTAAACGTAACATCCCCGTGTAAAATTCTGTATTGGGGTCTGAAATAAATCATGCTGCAAACCATCACTTTTGAGCTAAATTAATGCAGTTCAAGAGCTTAGAAAAACGGTAGTTGCAGGAGATGTAGTCTAAACCACTACCTAGTAGGTTGCCTTAAGTGCGATCGCGCTTTAAGGGTGACTATAGCTAAAGGAGCGTCCTATTACTACTAAAGTAAAAAACGCACCTTGCTAAAGACGCATCCGATATTAGCCAATTTCATTCGTATTATTAGGCTATCCGGTTAAATATGGAGTTACATAAAACATTGAGGTCAACCATGAGGTATCGCGCTTTAATTATTTCCTTCTTAGCAGTCTTTTTGGGGTTAATAACTGCTTGTAGTGATGCCACTATGGCATCAGAAAGCCGAGATGTACTTACCTACGATCAAATTAGAGGTACAGGTCTTGCGAATAAATGTCCGCAAATGGCAGAGGCTACTCGCGGTTCGATTGCCCTCGATCCAAATCAGTCTTATAAACTTATGGAATTGTGCTTAGAACCCACAACTTTCTTTGTTAAAGAAGAACCTGTTAACAAACGTCAAAAAGCCGAATTTATTGCCGGAAAATTGTTGACCCGCTATACTTCGACCCTTGACCAAGTAGAGGGCAAACTAAAATTAAATGACGATCGCAGTTTGACTTTTGTAGAAGAAGATGGGCTTGACTTCCAAGCAATCACCGTTCAACTACCTGGTGGCGAACGAGTACCGTTTTTGTTTACCATCAAAGACTTAGTTGCTCAGTCTCAGCCCGGTTTAACTAGCATCAACACCTCCACAGATTTTGAAGGCAAGTTTAAGGTTCCTTCCTACCGAGGTTCGGCGTTTCTCGATCCTAAAGGTCGTGGTGTAACCGCAGGTTACGACAATGCCGTAGCTTTACCTTCTCATGCCGATAACGAAGATCTTACTCGTGCCAATATGAAGCAAGTTGAAGTTAGTGAAGGTACTATTTCTTTGCGAGTTGCTAAAGTAGACAACAATACTGGAGAAATTGCTGGAACTTTTGAAAGCGAACAGCCTTCAGATACCGATTTGGGAGCCGCCGAAGCTAAAGAAGTCAAAATTCGTGGTTTGTTTTTTGCTCGAATTGATTCTTCTGCGCTCTAAAACCAGAGTCCCAAAGCGATCGCACGATTGTTTACAGGGAAGATAAGTTAAAATCAATAATCTACCAAAAAGGGCTGAATGCTCTTTTTTTTTGGGGATATTTTATTTTAGAGTTAACTAAAAATTGCGATCGCGTAGTTTAACTTAGCAATTCTCCTGAAATTGGCACGATTTTAGCCAAACTTCAGTGTAATTTCGGTAGCAAAACTTGCCATAAAATTAATATTCTTAGTGTTAGAGATGCATTCCTGATACTTCAATTAATTAAAAATGCTCTGATTCTTACCGCTACTGCCTTTTAATTTAATTTTTATACATACTCCCGTAGATTTCCTGTCCACTTTCAATATTAATAATCTCAAAACTTACATAGCAGAGAAAAAATATGGTGTTAGCCTTTACCGGAAGCAATAGTAAAGTCAAGCAAGAGAGCGCAACTCTGCTAAGAGAATATCAGCAGTCACCATCGGCTAATATCCGCAATGAAATTGTCACTCTTAACTATGGGCTAGTAAGAAAAGAAGCCTATTACTGGACTAATCAGTGTACGGAAAGTTATGACGACTTGCAGCAAGTCGGCTGTTTAGGCTTAATTCGCGCCATCGAAAAATTTGAATTATCAAAAGGAATGGCTTTTAGTTCTTTCGCCATACCCTATATTCGC